>NZ_JBDSQY010000357.1:0-12306 GCF_039929585.1 Capsulimonas sp. | reverse complement strand
GGCAGACCCTGCGTTCCGTGCGGCTGAGAAAAAAAGCATACAAGACGCCTTAGGCCGCAACGTGGACCTGTTTAAAACCCTGGACATCACCTCCCCCGCCTCCCCCGCCGCCGCAGCCGGCCACGAGCAGAGTCGAACCCAGGATCGCGGTGCACAGCACCGTAACGATCATCGAAATCCGGCCGTTGATTTTCAACTCTTCCTCCGAGGGTGACGCATTAGCGCCCAAATCATTTCATGAAGCAGCGAACTGCCTAATAGTCATACAATAAGTCAGGGAGTTTGTCAAGGAAATATTGGAAAATACTAATAAACGCTTTGCCGCACAATAAATATAATCTTCCGCATTCAACGATGAGGCCTACCCAACCGGCGGCGCGGGCGGCGCGAGTAACGGCTTCTTGGGCGTCGGCTGGGCCGGGCAGGTTTATCCCTATGTGAAGAGCGCCGGGGTTTATGCGTGTCCGGACGATTCGACGAAGTCCGTTCCCGAAGCAAACGCGACGGCGGTCCCGGTTTCCTATTCGGTCAACCTGGACATTACCCGAACGGATGGAAACGTGAAGGGAAGCATCCCAGCATTGGCCGCTCCCGCAAAGACGATCTTGTTGTGCGAAGCTTACAGCACCATTGCCGTCATCACGGATCCCTACGAGACCACCACCAACCCCAACCATTACCATTCTTCGGCGACCAACGGACCTGGCAACACGCAAGGGACAAATATCGTCGACGGGCTGGCGACAGGATGCCTCGGCGGCGACCCCGGAACCTGCCCCGGCCCGAACGCATACGGCTGGGTTCATTACAACACGGCGCGGCATACGGACGGCTCAAACTTCCTGCTCGCCGACGGTCACGCCAAATGGTTCCGCGGAGCGTCGGTTTCTAAGGGCGACGACGCTTCCGGAGCCGCCTGTAACCAGGATAATAATCCCGCCATCGCAGGCTGCACGGGGGGGAGCAACACGGCGGCCGGAACGGATAACAGCGTCTTCGCCGTCACCTTCAGCACCCGATAGTAACGGATCCAAGTAGAATCACCACCAGACCGATCGCACGTGATCGCGCTTGATCGATCTGGTGGACGGCAATGGATCGACCGGCGCACGAGACGCTTGTCGAAGCCATTAAGCCTCCTCCCACTTAATTCCCATTATGGACAAGTTTCTTACCATTATCACCATGGCGATAATCCCCAGCTCCTCCTATAATACAAACAAAGACGGCCTGAAGACCATTGAATCCCACTCTATGCAATACTGGTATTGTCATTGGCGGCGTCTGTAAAATCAACCGATAAAGACCGATGGATACAATCTCATCTCGCTACAGACAGTCGAATAGTTCGCCGAACAATGTGAACGCGCTTCTGCTCGATTACATTCAGTCCGGCCGCTACCGGCGTGGAGACAGGCTGCCTTCCATACGCGTATTATCGGAAGAGCTGAATGTCGCCCAAGAAGCGATCCGCGCGGCGATCGCGGAGATGACCCTGGAAGGGTTTCTCGATCGACGCCCCCACTGCCGCGCCGTCGTGGGCGAAGCCAAGGCGCCGCCGAACGGATCAGAGACACTCTCCATGGCGCCCGCTTGGGATCCCGCGCGCGTCATTGCTCTGGTCATGTGGCGCTGGGACGCCGGGGAACTCGCGAGAAGCGCACAGCGGCGCGTGTTCTTAGGAATGGATGAGGCCCTCCAGGGATCGGGGCGGCATGGGATCTGTATTGACATCGGGCACAATTTGGAGCCAGGGCCGAAAAGTCCAGAGAGTGAAGAAGATCATCTCCGTTACGCCTTCCGTCAGGGCTTTGGCGGCGTCGTCTATTATCCTCAGAACTGCCGCATCCCCCAATGGATTTCGGAGACGCCGAAGCATATGCCGCTTGTCCTGCTGAACCGAACGACGCCTGGCGTACAGTCCGATTTCATAGGGTCTGATTTCCGGGAAGCGACGCGTCAAGCCGCATGGCGTCTTATTCATCAGGGGCACCAGCGTATCGCCTTTGTCACGAGCGGAGAGTACACGCACACCGAGCAGGAACGGATTCGAGGATACCGTCAAGCGCTCCTGGAGGCGTTTTCCACGGAAGCGTATGAAATGGTCCTCTCGCCTCCTCCCAACTATGCGAACGTATGGGCAATGCTTGATGCGACGGTGCGACAGCCTTTGGGGCGACGCCCCACGGCGATGATCTGCGCCGGCGGTCAGGAAGCGGACCGTGTCGCCCGCCATCTTGCGATGCTTGGCCTCCAAGCGCCCCAGGACGTTTCCCTGATCGCCCTCGACGACATTCTGCAAACGCTGCCCAATGGGGTCGGGCTGACCACCGTGGCCCAATCCTTCGAAGAAATCGGCAGAGCGGCGGCGAAGCTGATCCTTCGCCGCCACGAGCACCCCACGATTGCCCTGACGCATGTGGTGCTGCCCACAAGGCTGATCGAGCGCGACAGCATCCGATGTGTCTCCGAAGATGCACTCTTGACCCACGCACGCTAGCAAGCCGCCATAGACGCACATCGCTCCTCGTTCTCTCTCATTCTGCCGCCACATACAAGTTTTTCGCCAATTTCGCCATGGATGGATCGTTTAAAATCACTTATAATACAAGTCAAGGAGACTTGAGAGTGTCTAAAATTTCCACGTCTTTATCGCTGGCGATACTGATTTCCTGCCTGCCATCCGCCTCCATCGCCGCAGAGCCGCCGTCTGCGATGACTTTCGACCGTCTGACCTGCGAACATCTCGACAATCCCCAGGGGATTGATGTGACGGCGCCGCGCCTGGGCTGGCGGGATGTTTCCAAGGAAAAAGGATATCTCCAGGCAAGCTACCGGATCATTGTCGCCTCGTCGCCCACGCTGCTCAAAGCAGAAAAAGGCGATCTCTGGGACAGCGGCAAAGTCGATTCTTCCAATAGCACGCTGATCTCCTACGGCGGCGCCGCGCTGAAGTCGCGCGACCATTGCTGGTGGGCGGTTCAGGTCTGGGATACGCAGGGGCGGCTCTCGGGCTGGAGCAAGTCGGCGACGTTCAGCATGGGTCTGCTCTCGCCGAAGGACTGGACGGCGTCCTGGATCGGCAAAGACTTCCAGGCGTCTCATCCAGAGGTGGCTCTGCTTTCCAAAGCCCGATGGATCTGGCTTCCGAACGCGACGCAGCCCAGCTCCGCCGCGCCGATCGGACTCGCGTACTTTCGCTTCTCCGCTAATCTGCCGGCTGGAAAATCAGTCAAACGGGCCACATTTGTGGGAACGGGAGACAACGCCTTCACGCTGTATGTCAACGGCAAGGAAGCGGGCAAGAGCGACGATTGGCGTCAGCCGCAGATGATCGACGTGGCTCCTCTCCTTCACGACGGCGCGAACGTACTGGCCGTGCAGGCGCGCAACAATCCCGGTGAAAATCCTGGCGACACGAACCCAACTCCGGCAGGTTTCCTCGGCGCGCTGAAGATCGAATATGTCGATGGCGAGACAACCCTCTTTCAGACCGGCTCGGAGTGGAAGTCTTCGGAAACGGCCGGCGCAGGCTGGAACGCGAACGGTTTCGAAGACGGCGCCTGGAAACCGGCGATGGATCTTGGCGCATACGGCATGCAGCCGTGGGGAGATTTTTCTTCCGCCGGGGATTCGCGTTACCCACTGCTGCCCGCCGAATATCTGCGGCGTGAGTTTACGGCGAGCAAAAAGATCGTCCGCGCCACGGCGTATGTGTGCGGCCTGGGCCTCTTCCAGCTATTCGTGAACGGCAAACCCGCCACGGATCATATGATGGACCCCGTACTTTCCGATTTTGAAAAGGCAGACTACTATGTGACTACGGATGTCACGCACCTCATGCGAAATGGCGCGAACGCCATCGGCGTCGTGATCGGCAACGGCCGCTACCATACTCCCCGGATGGTCGAACCCTATAGCTCGCAAAACTTCGGCGCGCCGCGCGTTTTGGCGCAGATTGAAATTACCTATTCCGACGGCTCCCAGCAAACGATCAATAGCGATCAAACCTGGAAGATGACCGATCAGGGGCCGATCCGCTCCAACAACGAGTACGACGGCGAGATCTACGACGCGCGCATGGAGCTTCCCGGATGGGCGGAGCCAGGTTACACCGCATCCTCCACGATCTGGACGGCGCCCGACATCATGCCCGCCCCCGGCGGAATTCTTGTCGCGCAAATGATCGAGCCAATGCGTGTGACACGCATCGTCAAGCCCATCAAGATCACCTCGCCCAAGCCCGGCGTGTACGTCCTGGACATGGGCGCGACTTTCTACGGAAACATCCGGCTGAAGGCGCGCGGCAAACGCGGCGACACCGTACAGATCACCAGTGCTTACGCCCTGAATACCGATGGGACGCTCAAGACCGCCGACAACCGCTCCGCGCTCTCCACCGATCGCTATACGTTTGCAGGAGACGGCATGGAGACATGGAACCCAGTCTTCCGAGGACAGGGGCTCCGGCGCTTCCAGGTGATGGGCTTTCACGGAACGCCCAAACTCGAAAACTTCGAGGGCCTGGACATCCACACCGACGTGCGGCCAGTCGGAAGCTTCTCCTGCTCCAATGACACGGTCAACAAGATTCACACCGCCATGGTGACGGGAATGAAGATGTTCCTGCGCGGCGCGCCGCTCGATCCCGACCGGGACGAACGGATGCCCTGGGAGGGCGATCCGGCCAAGGACAGCGAAAGCGACGCCTATAACTTCGATGTCGCCGCTTTCTACACAAAGTGGATGCAAGACATTCGGCGATCACAGCGCGAGGACGGAAGCCTTCCGTCGGTCTCCATGTACTGGAAACTGGGGAACGGCCTGGAGTGGCCGAGCGTCTACTCGATCATTCCTGACTGGTACACCGGATTTTACGGCGATACGGGCCTCCAGCAGGACCATTATGAGGCGCTCAAACGGTGGGTCCTCGCGATGCAGCGCATTCATGCGCTTCCCGATGGAACCACCCAGGGCGTCGACTGGGGCGATTGGTGCGACGGTTACACGATCGGCGGCAAGATCCCAGACAATGGCAAGACCCCGCTGGACTTAGTAGCGTCGACCTATCATTACAACAACGTGAGGATCGCGCAGCGCGCCGCCGAGCGCTTCGGCAAAACTGACGACGCACGGATGTTTCGCGAGTTGGCCGATGCCCTCGCCAAAGCCTTTCTCGCCCGATTCTACGATCCCGCAACATCCACCTATACCAGCGGAACACAATGCTCTTACGTGCTGCCGCTGGCCTTCGGCTTGACTCCATCCGACCCGACGGAGCGTCAGAAGATCGTGGATAACCTCGCCAACGATATTCTCGTCACGCACGACGGGCATCTCACCGTTGGCTTGATCGGCAACCAGTGGCTGATGCAGGTGCTCACGGATTATGGCCGAGCCGATGTTGCCTGGAAATTGGCGACACAGACGACCCGCCCCAGCTGGGGTTACATGGTCAAAAGCGGCTCGAACACCATTTGGGAGCGATGGGACTACGACACACGCGATCCCGGCATGAACAGCGAAGCCCTATTGATCCAGGCGGGCAACGTGGACGCCTGGTTCTACCAAACACTTGGGGGTATCCACTATGATCCGAAGCAGCCCGGCTTTTCACACATTGTGATCAAGCCGCAAATGCTGGGCGATCTCCAATGGGTCAAGTGCTCCTTCGATTCGCCAAAGGGCATGATCGTATCCAATTGGACACGAGAGGGACGGAACGTCACCATGAACGTGACGATCCCGGCGAACACCACGGCGACCGTCACGACTCCCGACGGCGTTTCACGGGAAATGGCCTCGGGCAGCTGGGTGCTGAAGTCGCAGACGAAGTAACAGTTTCTTGAATCCAGAGCGCAATACTTGCCAGAAGAGACAAGTATTGCGCCATTTTTACCATGTACGGAAAGCTGTTAACGCATTATAATACAAATGATCTTTCATACGATCATTGCAATCAATCGCCACAGGCAAATGGCTCCCTGTGCGCCATTTCGAAATCTTAGAGCTAACGAGGAGAACATCATGTTTACTAACAGCAGCCGTTCCCGAAACGCATTCACTTTGATTGAACTTCTAGTTGTCATCGCTATTATCGCGATTCTGGCCGCCATTCTTTTTCCTGTTTTCGCGAAAGCCCGCGAAAAGGCCCGCCAAATTTCCTGTCTGTCCAATTTGAAACAGATCGGCCTTGGCATGACGCAGTACACCCAGGACAACGACGAGAGCTTCCCCATCGGCGTCATCCCGAGTGGGTTGGGACAAGGCTGGGCGGGGACGATTTATCCTTACGTCAAGAGCACCGGCGTCTTCAAATGCCCCGATGACGATACGTCGCAGCGAACAAACGGCGCCGTCGTTTCGTATCCCGTCTCCTACGCCGCTAACCTTAACTTCCTGCGCACGGATGGCAACTCCTCCGATTCCCGCATCGGCGGTCAGGCCATCGCGGCGCTGGCGGCTCCCGCGAAGACGGTCTTGCTGTGTGAAGTCAAGGGAATCTTTGGGCCCGTCACAGACCCGACAGAATCGGGAGGCTTAGCGAATGTCGTTTCCAGCGTTACCAACGGCAATCCCGGCGCGGGACTTTATCCGTTCCGGACCGATCGTTACGCCGAGGGCGGCAATCTCATGACCGGCTGCCTGAATGGAAGCGACTGCTCGGCCGCCATCCTGAAACCTCCGTACGGAGGGGGATATGCGGCGCGGACGGGCCTCCATACGGACGGATCCAACTACCTGATGACGGACTGCCACGCCAAGTGGTATCGCGGCTCTTCAGTATCCGGCGGATATGTCGCCTCGGCCGAAGACTGCAACTACAACGGAACGCCCGCGCTCCCCGATTGCCCGTCCGTCAGCGACGGCATGGCGGCGGGAACCGCCAATAGCACATTCGCCGTGACCTTCAGCACACGGTAGCCGCAGCGCCCACTGGATTAGGATTGCCTCTCCGCATTAGGATTGCCCCTCCGCCCCAATTCTGGGGGACCTGAAAATGCCATAGTCCGAAATCGGGTTCCCCAGAATTGGGGCGGAGGGGCAATCTTCGCAGGTCCCCCAGAACTCTCATCAAAGGCGAGTCCGCCCTAATTACGGTAGCCTGGGAAGTATAATGGGATATGACCACCCATTTATCGCCCGTCACCGTCGAATCAATCGAGGAGGCGCACGCGCGGCTTCGCTCCATCGTCACGCACACGCCGCTGCAACTCAACGCGCGGCTGTCCGATCGGTTCGGCGCGCAGATTTATCTCAAGCGGGAAGATTTACAGGTCGTTCGCTCTTATAAGCTTCGCGGAGCTTATAATTTGATGAGCTTGCTGACCGCCGAGGAGCGAGGCCGGGGCGTGGTGTGCGCGAGCGCCGGTAACCACGCGCAGGGCGTGGCGTACACCTGCCGCGCTTTGGAAATCCAGGGGCGCATCTACATGCCCCAGAATACTCCCAAGCAGAAAGTGCAGCGCGTGCGCGCGCTGGGCGAGAACTGGATCAAGATCGAGCTGGTGGGCGACACCTTCGACGCCACCTACCGTCTCGCCGCCGAATATGCGCACGGCACAGACAAAGTCTTCGTCCACCCGTTCGACGACCCGCGCGTGATCTCGGGTCAGGCCACGGTGGGAGTGGAGATCTTTGAGGAGCTGGAAACGCCGCCCGATTATATCGTGACGCCCGTCGGCGGCGGCGGCCTGATCAGCGGCCTCGCGCTCTACAGCGAGCACTACTTTCCCGACACGACACTGATCGGCGTGGAGCCGGCCGGCGCCGCCTGCATGCTCGCCGCCCTGCAAGCGGGCCACCCCGTCACGCTCCCCCAGATAGACACCTTCGTGGACGGCGCCGCCGTGAAGACCGCCGGCCACCACAACTTCGAGATCTGCCGCCGTCTCCACCCGGAAATAATGACCATCGACGAGGGAAAAATCTGCACGGAGATGATCGATCTCTATCAAAACGAGGGGGTGATCGCCGAACCCGCCGGCGCCCTCAGCATCTCGGCGCTGCCCGTTCTCGGCGAGCGCCTGCGCGGCAAGACCATCGTCTGCGTTCTGAGCGGCGGCAACAACGACATCACCCGCTACCCGGAGATCATCGAGCGCAGCCTGATCGATCGCGGCCTCAAGCACTACTTCCTGATCGAGTTCTCCCAGCGCCCCGGCGCCCTGCGCCGTTATCTGGACGAAGCCCTCGGCCCCGGCGACGACATCACGCTATTCGAATATATCAAAAAAAGCAGCCGCGAATACGGCCCCGCCCTCGTCGGCATCGAGCTGACCGCCAAGGAAGACTTTACTCCCCTCCTCGCCCGCATGGACGGCATCGGCCTGCGCTACGAAATCATCGGGCGCGACAGCGCCCTGTTCCGGTTTGTGTTATAACGGCTATTGCTGGAGAGATACAGCGCTTCCCATCAAATCGGGGCCAGTAATATTTCCATGAGCATTCACTGAAATAGAAAAGCTGCCGGCGTGCGAAATTGGACGCGCCGATTTTGCGATCCCCTTGGTCATGCTCTTCACAAGTTCCGGCGTACCAGCTGGGAATTCCATCGTTTGCGGTGCGGTTCCGCGATGTGGCATTCCAGTAGCAACAATGGCGCCTGCGTGCTTGTCGATGTGCTTTATCGCTGCATCTTGCGGCAGCATTCGGCGATATGGCGTGAATCCCGCCAGTGGGCGATTAGTTTGCGATAAGTTCGGCCATAGCTCATCACAATAACCATTGGAGGATCCGTGGTGACTGATTTTCACAAACACGATATTTGTGAAGTCAACATGGTTGTTATCTTGATTATCAAAAATTGACTGCCAAGTGTTTTTTGTAACATCCCCGCCAAGCAGTATGCGACTGTCTCCGAACTCAATGAGAAACGCCGCGCTTAATTCGTTATGATCTAAGGACTCATTGAAGTTGCACAACGATCTCGGTCATCGTGGCGATCTGCTCGCCCTGAAGGGCGTTGAACTGCCGAAGCTGAACGTTCTCCTCCTGCATTTGCAGGAGGAGCTTCTCTAAAACTGCGGGAGGCACTGGCTGAATAGGACAGACGGAAGGCACACTCATATCTATGGAAACGTTTGAGAATCCAAAAAGATTCCCGATTTTGAAAATATCTTTATCACCGAGGATATTCGTCTTTCACGACAAACGAGATGGAGCAACCCTAGATTACAGGGCTGAGTAGTTACATATCTGAAAGCACGTTTGAACAGCGGCAGAAACTCAATAGAACACAAAGACGGATGTATATACTACTGAAGTTTTTTTACGTATGCAATACATTCGTATACCGTAGAAAGGCCATATCCTTTCAATGCTAGATCCAACAAGGACGAGTCCCGTCTATGAATTACGTCCAAGAATGCAAATATTAAAGTAGCTAAAGCGCCCATTAAGAACCATCGAAATGCTGTTTTTTTTGTAGTCATACTCATTCTTAATTATTGTCTTTTAATTATCATTTGTCAAGTTCACCATCGATGGCACCTATAGCTTCGCCTAATAAGACAGTTATGGCACAATATAGTCCAAGCTGTCCCATTGTTGTTATCACCATCACACATGCTAACGCTCCAAATACGGCAATCTCCGGAAACAATACGGCAAGAACTCCCAGAATTGCACCTGCGACAGCCCCATCTTTGAAAGCAACACCAACTTCGGACCAATCAATTTTATTGAAAACGTATTTTTTTGAAATTCAGACCTTCGCCAACCAATCGTAGTGTTGCTTTGAGGTCTTCGACGTTAGACTTATCAATCTTATGGCTGCCCGCCAAAGCCTCCGCCATCAGGTAAAGTGGCAAGGCTTCGAACAATGCCTTAGTTGATCCCCCAAATTGCCAAAATTGCTTTGGAGGCATTTTTTCTAAAATGTGACTCATCCCACGAAAATGATCCGCGTGTGGGTGAGTGAGAGCGATGAATTCTAATTCTGAGACGTGCAATTCCCGAAGACGGGCCAATATTTTATTTTCGTCAGGATTGCTGAGAGAGGGAGTGAAACAGTCGATAAGGCCAAACGAGCCATCCGGCAGCCCGACAATAATCGTTTCACCAATCTCTCCGCCACCAATCACTTCGATATAAAGTTCATTCGCTTTAAACGGCATGGCGCTCTGGATCGGGCAGCATCGCGGCAATCTCCCGCGCTTCTTGCCCGAGCACTTCCCATTCCGACAGTGTTAATGTTTGAGCTTTCCAGGGTGACAAAGTAAATTTCCCGCCAGATGGAGTCTGGTACACACGATAGTAAAATCGACAGTCCGCTTCAATCCCACGCTTCTGGAGAACAACGGTTTCGAAACGCACCTCCGTGGACTGTCCATATTCATCTTCAATAACGGTTGTCGAATGCCCATCCTCATCAGTGCTTTCGACAATGCCGCGATATTCAGCGACTAGATGGTTGATTATTTTTTTATGTTCGTGTAATGAGACCCTCGAACCAATCGGCGGGCGCTTAAGCTTTCTCGACACTGTTTCCGCGCGAGAAGTGAGACGTGAGGACTTAGGTGAGATAGTATGAGCGATTTCAATTCCCAAATCCGCGAACCCTTGCACGAGGTTCCTATCGACGTCTCTGACGTTCAGCCAAACACGGCTCAAGCCATGTTCACGAATTTGGTTAGCGGCGGCATCCAAACTCCAATTCTCACGGGAATATTTTCTGTCATCAATAAAATCCCCATGATGCCATACAACTCTCATTCGCACGGACTTACGAGTTTGCCGAACTGTCACAAACCCCTCGGTACTGGCGCCGCCGTAATCGATATACTTCTTGATAGCCATGAAATCAGCCTCAATGGATTTGTACTTAGCGCCGGTGCGCGAATAGACATCACAACACTTTAATTGTACGCCAATACAAGAAAAAAATTCACAGAGCGACAGCGCCCTGTTCCAGTTTGTTTTGTAAACCAAGATGCGCTTGATCGGCGTGCCCCACCTCAGGCCTGAGACCGCCCTTGCGTGATATTCCTGTACCGATCGATAAATAAATTCCGGCGCGGCAGGAACCATCTGTTCCGCGCCTCGGTTGACTCTGAGAAAGCCGAATGCGATATAAGCAGATAAGGCGTACACAAATTTTCAGGAGATATTAACTTTGTCTATCGATAGTCTATTTCAGCCATTTACGTTCAAGGGATTGACGCTTCCCAATCGCATCGTCATGGCCCCGATGACACGGACCCACTCGCCCGGCGGATACCCAACCAAAGAGGTCGCCGGTTACTACGCCCGGCGCGCTGCGAGCGAAGTCGGATTGATTATCTCGGAAGGGACGGGGATCGCGCGGCCGACTTCGGTAAATCATCTCGACATTCCCCGCTTCCATGGCGAGCGGGAGCTTGCTGGATGGAAGAAGGTGATTGATGACGTACACGCCGCCGGAGGATTGATGGCGCCGCAGCTCTGGCATGTCGGCGCGGTGCGCGCGCAGGGCAGCGACTGGCCTGCCGCGAGCGATCAAGTGAGCCCGTCGGGCCTGAACGCTCCCGGCAAGCCGCTGGGGAAGACGATGACCGAGCAGGACATCGCCGACACGATCGCCGCCTACGCGAGCGCGGCGGCGGACGCCAAGCGCCTCGGGTTCGACGCCGCCGAGCTGCATGGCGCGCACGGCTACTTGATTGACCAGTTCTTCTGGTCGGGAACGAACCAGCGTGCGGACCATTATAACGGCCCGACGATCGGTGAGCGAGCGCGCTTCGCCGCCGAGGTTATTTCGGCCGTGCGCGCGGCAGTCGGCCCGGACTTCCCGATCATCATTCGCCTGTCGCAATGGAAGCAGCAAGACTACACCGCGCGCCTCGCCAATACGCCCGCCGAGATGGAGGCGTGGCTTCAGCCTCTGGTGGACGCCGGCGCGGACATCCTGCACTGTTCACAGCGGCGCTTCTGGGAACCAGAGTTTGAGGGCTCCGACCTCAACTTCGCCGGCTGGGCCAAGAAGCTCACGGGCGTTCCCACCATCGCGGTTGGCTCGGTCGGACTGAGCGGCGATTTCATGGCTGCCTTCGGTGGCGAAACCTCGCAGCCCGCGTCGCTCGACGAACTGGCGCGCCGTCTGGATCGCGGCGACTTCGATCTGGTCGCGGTCGGCCGCGCCATCCTGCAGGACCCGCAATGGGCGAAGAAAGTGCATGAAGGACGCACCGACGAACTCATGAACTTCGAAGCCTCAGCGATGGCGACGCTGTCTTAAAGACGCGTTCGCCCCTCCGCCCCAATTCGCGTGGATGTTCGCCCCTCCGCCCCAATTCTGGGGGACCAGATTTCGGAGACTGGCATTTT
>NZ_JBDSQY010000356.1:0-45522 GCF_039929585.1 Capsulimonas sp. | reverse complement strand
GCATGAGACATTCGGCCCGGTCACGGCGATGAGCATTGGCACCGAGAAGCAGAATATTCTGGGAATCTCCGGAGATGGCGTGACCCTGGACTGGGGCTACGCTTATCTTTCCGCTCCGACCACGCAGGCAAAGTCCGCCATCGGCGCGTCGGACACGCTGACCGGCGCCTTCGTCGAGAGCGGTGTCCTCCCGGCCAATGACGAAACGCGTAAGCCGCGCCCGGCGAACGACGCTACGCCGACCCTCGCAGTCACGTTCGACCTCGGTAATGTTGGGACGACGGCCGTCTCCCGCCATGTCACCGTCGCTTATGATGAGATTTACGCAATCAACTTCTTCCGCGAGAAACTGCGCCCGTACTGGCGTCGCAACGGCGCGACCCCTGCGACCTTGCTGCCGGCCGCCGAAAAAGATTATGACCGTCTGACCAAAGCCTGCGTCGCCTTCGATAATGAATTGATGGCCGATCTGACGAAAAGCGGCGGGGCGAAATACGCCGAAATGACTGCGCTGGCTTATCGACAGTGCTTCGCGGCGAACGGCCTCGCGGCGGACCGCAATGGACAGCCGCTCTTCTTCCCCAAGGAAAACAACAGCAACGGCGATATCTCTACCGTGGACATCCTTTTCCCCATGGGGCCGCAGTGGCTGTTCCTGAGCCCGACGCTCATGAAAGCGGCGATGGTTCCGGTGCTCAACTACGGCTCCTCCGAGCGCTGGAAGTTCCCGAACTCCCCGCATGACCTGGGAACTTACCCGATCGCGCGCGGCACCGACGACGGCGGTGAGCAGATGCCGGTCGAAGAATCGGGCAATATGATCCTGCTCTGCGACGCCATCGCGAAGTCGGACGGCAACGCGGACTTCATCACCCCTTGGTGGCCGACGATTTCCAAATGGGCCGACTACCTCGTACAGTATGGCCTCGACCCCGAAGAACAGCTCTGCACCGACGACTTCATGGGCCACCTCGCGCACAACTCGAATCTCTCGCTCAAAGCGATCCTGGCGCTGGCCGCCTATGGCGACCTGTGTAAGATGCGCGGCGACACTGCCGGCGCTGAGAAGTACGCCAAGCTCGCCAAGGACGACGCCGCGCACTGGATGAAAGTCGCGGATGACGGCGACCACTCCCGGCTCGCCTTCGACAAGCCTAACACCTGGAGCCTGAAGTATAATCTCGTCTGGGATCAAATTCTGGACCTGAACGTTTTCCCTGCCTCGGTCGCTAAGCGGGAAGTCAATTACTACAAGAAAGTCGCGCTCAAATACGGGACTGCTTTGGACTCCCGCACGAAATTGACGAAGACCGACTGGCTGTTCTGGAGCGCGACGCTTGCCGATAATCAGGCGGATTTCGAAGCGCTAATCAATCCGACCTACGACTATCTCAATACAACCGATGAGCATCTGCCGTTTGTCGACTCCTACAATGTGGATAACAGCAGCGGCGGTATTCGCTTCAACGCTCGCCCTGTGATCGGCGGCGTCTTCATCAAGGCGCTGGACGACAAGGCGCTTTGGAAGAAGTGGTCGAGCCGGGACACGATGAAAGTCGGCGGCTGGGCTCCCCTGCCGAAGGCGCCGATCGTCACCGTCGTCGCGCCGCTGCAGCAGACATGGCGCTACACCACCGACAAGCCGTCGGATGATTGGAGCAAGCCCGGCTTTGACGACTCGGGCTGGAAGCAAGGCCAGGCAGGATTCGGCAACCAGGGAGCCAACCACACCGACTGGAATAGCAACGACATCTGGATCCGCCGCACGCTGACCGTCCCGCAGGGCAACCTCAAGGACCTCCAGTTTAACGTGTTCCACGACGAGGACATCGACATCTACGTCAACGGCGTCCTCGCCGCTCAGGAAGGCAGCTACGCGACTACCGTCGTCACCCTGCCCATCCTACCAGCCGCCAAGGCCCTCCTGAAGCCCGGCGCCACCGTCACGATCGCCGCGCATTGCCACCAGACTGTCGGCGGGCAAGGTCTCGACGTCGGCCTGGCGAATGTAGTTGAACCCGCGCCGTAACCACATTGCCCGATCCTAATCTCAAAATCGCTGGGGCTCTGTGAGCCCCAGCGGTTTTTTTCTGTGTCTTCTTCCATGGGTAACGGCCAAAAACAAGAGGAGATCGAATACGTGAGCAAAGTTTACATCATCACCGGCACGAGCAGCGGCTTCGGCCGAGCGCTCGCCGAAGCCGTTTTAGATCGCGGCGATCGTGTCGTCGTGACCGCGCGCAAGCCCGAAGCCGTTGCTGACCTTGTAGAGAAATATCCCGAAACGGCGCTCGCCGTCCGACTAGACGTCACGAACGCCAGCGACCGACAGGCCGTTGTGGACGCCGCATTGGAGAAGTTTGGCCACATTGACGTCCTGGTCAACAATGCGGGCCGCGGCAGTCTGGGCGCCGCCGAGGAGTTCACTTTAGAACAGCTGCGCGACCAGATGGAAGTCAACTTCTTCGGCGCTGTCGAAATGACCCGCGCCGCGCTGCCCGCAATGCGCGCCCAGTGCTCCGGCCGCATCCTCAATCTGACGAGCATCGGCGGCCAGATTGGCTATCAGGCGTTCGCGGTCTACTGCGCGTCCAAGTTCGCCTTCGAAGGCTACTCCGAATGCCTGCGTGAAGAACTAAAGCCGTTGGGAATCCACGTCACCATCGTCGAGCCCGGCGCCTTCCGAACCGACTTCGCCGGCGACTCCAACATGCGCCCCGTCATCGAGATCGAAGACTACAAACCCGTCATCGAACCCATGCGCCAATACCTCTACGGCAACGCCGGCCAGCAGCCCGGCGACCCGCACCGCGCCGCCCTCGCTATGATCCAGGCCGTGGAAAGCGACGACCCGCCCCTGCGCCTCATCCTCGGCGCCGACGCCTACGGCCTTCTGGAGCAGAAGCGCGCCGCAGAGCAGAAAGAACTGGCGGCATGGCGGGAGATCGGGGAGGATACGGCGTTCGACGGCGCGGAGGTGCGGCCGGTTGGAGGGTAGCGCGGCGCCTCCCCTGCGCTTACTTCTTGAGCAGATAGATCTTTTTGTCCGGGTAGTCCCATACGGTCTTGTAGTGGCTCAGGAAGGCGTAACCGAGATTGATGATATTTGCTTCCGGCGCGCCCATCGGTTCGGCGGCTGGGCTGGGCTGGTTGAAGACGGGAACGGCGTCCACGAACGCTGTGATCGAATGGCCGTCGTCGCCGGTGAGATGAATGTCGTCGATCCGGCAGCGCGCCGGGCCACCCTCTCCCGATTTCTGGGAGAGGGGCTTCAGCAGCCCCTCTTGCATCATGGCTTGCTGTGTTTCCGGGTTGAGATATGCTCCTCCGAGCTGACCCGTATCGAATGCGCCCAGAAAATCGTGTGAGCCGATTTTGAGAGGAATGAGGGGGTGATTTGGGAGCTTACGCGTTTCGAACGGCAGCGTCGCCAGCACGATTTCGCCCTTCAGGAAGTCTTTCGACGCCCGTCGCGCCTCCGTCGCTTTGTAAAAGGTGATCTTGCCGCCGCCGTAGTCGAGCTTCATCAGGTAGCCGTCAAAGAACTCATATCCGATCAGTCCCATCGCGCCGGGCGTGATGTCTTTCTGCATGAACTCCAGGTTCTGACTGATGATATTTTGCGGGCTGGTGAAACTGAGTCGGTTTGCGCCTTCGCCGACCGAGACATGGTCGACGCTTGAGTGAAGATTGACCGTGAACTCCTGTCCGCTGCCGAACATACCCTTCCCCACCACTTTCCCTGGTCCCAGGTTCGTGATCAGATGATCGTTCAGGCTTAGCGCCCCCTGCCCGCCGGTGTCGAACATCAGCTTGCCGGGAATTCCATTGACCTCGGCGGAGATGTACGGAAACTCACGCACCATCGTGATGGGGAGCGTTTGAATATCGCCCTGCACATGGAAGCGGCTGCTTTTTTCCGACGCGCCGCTCTTAGTCCGGGGTGTTTTCGGGGCCGCGCCGTCTGTTTGGGCGTGAGCGCCATATTGGGCAACAAGCGCCGCCGGAAGAATTAGGATTGATGTGCTCACGATCAGGAAAGACATCTTAAAGAAACTTTTGGAGAGTTTGATGTTCATGCCCGTATTATAAAGGCAAGGTCCGAGCGCTGTCCAATACTCTTTTCTGTGATACACTGATACCTGGAGGGTATCACCCGTGGAACTGCGTCACCTGCGTTATTTTGTGGCCGTTGCCGATGAACTGAACTTCCGCCGGGCGGCGGAAAAGTTATTTATGGAGCAGCCGCCTCTCAGCCGCCAAATCCGGCAGCTTGAAGAGGAGGTCGGCCTGCCGCTTTTCGAGCGCAACCGGCGTCGCGTAACGCTCACACTCGCAGGGCAGGCGTTTCTGAAGGAAGCGCGCGCCACTCTGTCTCAGGCGGAAAAGTCAATCCAGGCGGCGCGAGCCGCCGGCCAATGGAAGGAGAAGAAGATCGGCGTAAGCAGCTGCGCTTGTCTATGCAAATATTCTTACGCATTCGATGTGGCGTTTGCGCAGGCCATGCGAACGCTGCGGGATCGAGATGCCGATCTGCGGGTAATGCTGATGGAAACACCGTACTCGGACCAGGAACGGATGGTCGCCGAAGGAAAAGCGGACGTGGCGTTCCTGCCTGCGCCGCCCGTAAATACATCGCTGATCAGCCACGAACTCCTGCGGGAAGCGTTCGTTCTCGCTTTGCCGCAGGAGCACCTTGCGGCAAAGCAGCCGGTGATCACATTGGAAATGCTTGGTCAGGAAAACCTGTTCCTATTTCCGGAACAGGTCTTTCCATCACTCCATGCCGATATTCTTACCGCATGTGGACGTGCGGGCTTTCAGCCTCGCTCTGTTCAAGCAAAGGAATCACTCGCGCAAGTGATGTGGCTGGTCGGGGCGGGGCTGGGCGTCGGCCTGGTCGGCGCGAGCTGTGCGGAGGCGCAATCGCCGGGGATCGTCCTGCGTCCGATCCAGAACTTTACTCCCAGGCTTGAGTTATCAATGGCGTGGAAGGACGGCCAGGACAACCCGATCCTGGCCGAGTTCCTCCGTCTGATGAGAGGGATGTTCTGAGGCGCCTTCCGCTTTGGATTAATCGGAGAGCAGGCGATGTCGCCTGCTCTCATTTTTCTTACTTCCACACCGGCCGCGTGATCGCGCCTTCGGAGGAGCTGGACACGGTGGCGGCGTACTTTGCCAGGACGCCGGTTTCGTAGCGGGGGGAGGGGGCGCTCCAGAGTTTGTGGCGGCGCTGCATCTCTTCGTCGCTGATGTCCACGCTGAGGGTATGGGCTTCGATATCGAGGGTGATGATGTCGCCTTCTTCGATCAGCGCGATGGGGCCGCCGTGGGCGGCTTCGGGGGCGATGTGGCCGACGCAGAGGCCGCGAGTAGCGCCGGAGAAGCGGCCGTCGGTGATCAGGGTGACATCGGCGCCGAGGCCCTGGCCCATGATGGCGGCAGTGACGCCGAGCATTTCGCGCATGCCGGGGCCGCCCTTGGGGCCTTCGTAGCGGATCACAACGACATCGCCGGGCTGGATGCGCCGGTGCGTCACGGCGTCCATTGCGTCTTCCTCACGATTGAAGATGCGGGCGGGGCCGGTGTGCAGCATCCGCTCGTAGCCGGCAACCTTGATCA
Organism: Capsulimonas sp.; assembly: GCF_039929585.1. Lineage (NCBI taxonomy): Bacteria > Bacillati > Armatimonadota > Armatimonadia > Capsulimonadales > Capsulimonadaceae > Capsulimonas > Capsulimonas sp. The sequence continues at coordinate 39,900 of NZ_JBDSQY010000356.1, read as the reverse complement.
CGGCGCCTTCGGGCGCGAGGTTGCCGTGCAGGATGATCAGGCCGCCGTTCTTCTTGAAGGGGTGGTCCGTGGTGTGCACGACCTGCTGACCTGGTGTTTCGACGGCGAGATTGGCTTCCTCGGCGATGGTCTTGCCGGAGGGGGTGAGTGCCTCGCCATGGAATAAACCGCCTTCAAGGAGGTTCTTTGCGACCAGACGCGTGCCGCCGGCGTTGTGCAGATCGACGGCGACGTACTTGCCGCCGGGAACGAGATTGGTGATGATCGGCGTGTCGATGCTGATGTTGTTCAGATCGCCGATGGAAAGTGGGACATTCGCTTCACGCGCGATCGCCAGCAGGTGCAGGACGGCGTTGGTCGAACCTCCTGTGGCGACCGCGCCCCGGAAGGCGTTCTCAAAGGCGTTACGGTTCAAAATGTCGCTCGGCTTAACGCCTGAGTTCAGGAGTTCGACGATCGCGTGCCCGGCGAGGCGTCCGACGTCGTCGCGCTTGGGATCGACGGCGGGAACGCCGGAGCTGCCCATCAGCGATAGTCCCAGAAACTCCATGACGATCGCCATGGTGTTGGCGGTGAACTGGCCGCCGCATGCGCCCGCGCCGGGACAGGCGTGGTTTTCCAGATCGAGCAAATCTTCGTCGCTCATCTTGCCGGCGGCGTTCGCCCCGACCGCTTCGAAGACATCCTGTACCGTCACATCGCGGCCCTGGAACCGGCCGGGGGCGATGGAGCCGCCGTAGAGGATGATGCCGGGAACGTCCAGGCGCGCAAGCGCCATTGCGGCGCCGGGGGCGGTCTTGTCGCAGCCGACCAGACAGATGACGGCGTCGAACATATGCCCGCGTCCCACCAGCTCGATGGAGTCCGCGATGACTTCACGGCTGACGAGGGAGGTCTTCATGCCTTCGGTTCCCATGGTGACGCCGTCGCTGATCGCCACCGTGCAGAACTCCTGCGGCGTCGCGCCCGCCTCGCGTATCCCCTGCTTGACCTTCTCGGCGAGATGCCGCAAGTTTAAGTTGCACGGCATCGTCTCGATCCAGGTATTCGCGACGCCGATGATCGGCTTACGCAGGTCTTCATCCGAAAATCCGGTTCCCTTGAGCATGGCGCGCGCCGGCGCACGGTCGCGGCCGTCGGTGATAGTCCGACTGCGGTGTTTGGGATCGAACGTCATGGGGTTACTCCTGCAAAATGGGAACAGCCTGCGGCGTCGTGCGGCAGGCTGTGGATACTATTCGAAATTATGGGGAGGCGAGCGCCGGTTTGTCAAGGCGTCCTCTCTACTACTCTGTAGTCGATCACGCGGCGATCTCCGTCGCAAACGACGGATCGGGCGCGAACGCCTCGGTGTGACGCCGATCTATCGGAACGTTCAGGCTGTCCAGAATCCGCTCGACCGCGCCGATGAATCCGATCGAACCGCAGTAATAGAACTCGGCGGGATCTTCCGGAATATAAGACTTCAGGATGTCCGCCGTCAATAACCCGGTGTGATCGTAATGCTCGCCATGCACATCGTCCTGCCCTGGTTTTTCGTAAAGCACAGCGCTGCGGATTTGAGAGTAATCCGAGGTCAGCGCTTTGATTTCGGCGCCAAATGCGTGATTCGCTCGATCCAGTGTGGCGTGAATGAAGACGATGGGACATGTATTTGACTGCCCTGCGGCGTGATGCAGCATGCTCAGCACCGGAGTAATGCCCACGCCGCCACTGATCAGCACCAGCGGTCGATTCTCGGCGCCGTCGATCGTGAAGTCGCCGAATGGGGTCGTGACCGGAAGCGTATCGCCGACCTGGATATGATCGTGCAGGTAGTTGGAGGCGACGCCGGGGCGGATCATCAGGTTGTCCGTGGGAGCCGCTTCGCGCTTGACGCTGATTCGGTAGTATTCGCCGTTCGGCGCGCAGGAAAGGCTGTACTGCCGGATCTGCTCTCGCTCGGCGTTCGCCGCCTGGAACTTTACGCCCAGGTACTGGCCGGGACGAAACGGGGGAAGGGGAGCGCCGTCGGCCGGGACGAGATAGAATGACGTGATGGCGTCGCTTTCTTGAACCTTACGCTGAACGCGAAACGGTTTGTAGCCGCTCCACCCGCCGGGCTGCGTTTCTCCCTGTGCATAAAGGTCCGACTCTCGTCCGATCATGATATCCGCGAGCTGGCCATAGGCGGCCGCCCAGGCGTCGATGATCTCATCGGTCGCCGCTGCGCCGAGCACCGTGCGGATTGCGCTCAGAAGGTGCTTGCCGACAATGGGGTACTGCTCCGGCAGCACATGGAGGCTGGCGTGCTTGTGCGCGATCCGTTCGACCATACCGCCCAGCGATTCCAAATGATCGATATGCGCGGCGTAGCTCAGGATCGACGCCGCCAGGCTGCGCGCCTGTCCGCCGTCGCGCTGATTGGCGAGGTTGAACATATTGAGCAGCTCGGGATGCGCCGTAAACAATTCATCGTAGAATGCTTTGGTGATCGCCTCTCCGTATTCCTGTAAAACGGGAACGGTGGCGCGGACGATGGAGCGGTGTTGTTCGCTTAACATGAGGGGTTCTTTCTTATGGTGTTTTTTCGGCGACAGCGCCGAAGATCGGTTTCCGCAGCAGTGCGGCTAATGTTGTTTCACGAAAACTGTTCTCGATCATCTCCGCCGCCTGATCGAGCCGGCAGTGGAGCGCGCAAAGCTCCTGGGCATGGGCAGGGAGGTCCAGCGGGCATTTGGTGATGCGCTGGATTGGATCGACCGCCTGCACGATATCGTAAATCGTCAAATCCTCATTGCCGCGCGTGAGCGAAAATCCGCCGTGCATGCCGCGCTGAGAATGCACAAGACCTGCCTTCGCCAGATTTTGCATGACCTTCGAGAGGTAACTGGCCGGAACCTTGGTTGCCTCCGCGATCTGGGGGATCGCCTGCAAGCCGTCCCGATGCTCCGCCAGAAAGACCATGGCGCGCAGCGCATATTCGGATGTTTGTGAGATCATGTTCTTGCCTCAAACTGTTAAGTGGATAATAAGATATTTATATCTTATTGTATCATAATAATGGCGGCTTTGAAGTTTTGCTGGAAATAAATTTAGATGGGCGCCCAGGCTGGGGGATGTGAGAGCAAGTCGGAGACGATGTGGCCGGGTGGGATGACGTGGACAGGAAAGGTCAACCCAAGCCGTGATGCTTCGCTGATGACCGCTGCGTCGACTTCTTCCGAAGAATAGCGCGAGGAGAAGTGGTTGAGGATCAAGATCTCCGGCTGCACATCTTTCGCTAGCTGGAGGACATCCGGCAGAATGCTGTGCTGATTACGCCGGGGCATTCGGGGATGTTGTTTGCTTTGGGTGCGATTGCCGGAGTCTTCTTCCTTGAGAAATGTGGCCTCATGGATGAGGATCTGGCTGCCGAGCCATTGATCGGGCGCCGTCGGGCCGATATCCCCGGCGTAGGACAGCAGGACCTCCGTATGGGCTTCCATCAGCGAGTCCGATCCCTGCGCTCGGGCCAGCGCCGTGATTTCTGCTTGAGAGAGTGGAGCGTACTGAGCCTTCAATTTTTGCTTCTCACGCAGCACTCGATAGCTGACGCTCTTCACCATTTCGCTGTTTTGAATGTGATTGTTGGGGAGAGCTTCGATCCTGAGTGAGTCGCCGAGTGGGTAAGACTGCCAGGGTTCAATGGGGCTCCAGGTAATCTCGCCGCCGGATCGAGGATCAAACTGACGGCAAAACTCGCCAAAGGCGGGAAACGACGTCGCGTCGCGTGGGTAGAAGATCTGCGGCTTGCCGTCGTGCGCGTTGAGCTGCTGCAATTGCAGCAGACCTGTGAGGTGATCGCGATCGGCGTGCGTGACCGCGACCCAGTCAATCTTGCGGCTCTTGCCGAGCAGCCCCGCGCAGACTCCGTCGCCGGCATCGAGCAGTAAACGAAAATCTTCGACGAAGATCCAGGTGGAGTAAAGCGCGGTGGAGAAGGCTGTGATCGTGAGGCGGTGGCTCATGGAATGATGATACCGCTTCTCATGAGTTTCTCGATCAGGAGGATGGGCGCCGATTACGCCGTCGCTGAGAATGTTCCGCCGAGACCGGTCAGGCTGGAGAGCAGGCGGCTGCTTTGAAGGGAGTGGCTGTCGGCGACGAGAATGGCGGAGTTGCCTTTGAAATCCGCAGTGATTGAGGACATCGCCGCGCTGCTTGTCTTATTCACCGGATTGCTTATTGCTGACGCGCCTGTCAATGTCGGCAGCACTGCAATGCTGCCGACCGACTGCGTTTTCGCCGACGCGAGCACGCTTTGCAGAGTGACGCTTGCCGAGCTTCCGGAAAGGCTCGAAAGGATCTGGCTTTGCTTGTTCGCGTGGGCGATCGCATTCCCGACGAATGGATTTTTCGCCGCCATGGATGCAATGGTGTCGTTAATAGATGTCATGACGTGTCCTTAATCTTCATCTCTATGGTTATCGTCCGAAGAACCCGTTGCCCTGGAGCGGTTTGAGGTCACCCAGGTCGTCATCATCGGAGAGCGGCCGGATCGGCGTGTGGGTTACGGGCGGCGCGGCTTCCGTCAGTGTCAGTTTGGGCGGTTCCGGCGCGAACGAGGGAACATGAGCCGGCTCGGCGGCGAGCGTCGGCAGTCGGAGCGTGGCGATCAGTTCAGGCGGCATGCCTTTCGCGATCGCGGCGGCGGGCGTGATCTTTCCGGCAAGCAGCAGTTCTTGCAGGGCCTGTCCCAGTGTCTGCATGCCGATATTGGTGTTGGTCTCGATGACTGACGGCAATTGGAATGTCTTGCCCTCACGGATCAGATTTTTGACGGCGGCGGTGCTGGTCATGATCTCCAGCGCCGCGATGCGCCCGCCCCCGACCTTCGGCAGCAGCGACTGCGCGATGACGCCCTGGATCGATTCGGCGAGCTGTGTGCGGATCTGCGACTGCTGGTGCGGCGGGAAGACATCGATGATGCGATCCACGGTCTGGGCGGCGCTCGATGTGTGGAGCGTGCCGAATACCAAATGTCCTGTTTCGGCGGCGGAGACGGCGAGTGAGATCGTTTCCAGGTCGCGCATTTCGCCGACGAGGATTACGTCCGGGTCTTCACGAAGCGCGGCGCGCAGAGCGCTGGCGAACGTTTCGGTGTGCACCCGCACCTCGCGCTGATTGACCAGGCATTTCTTATGCGGATGGACGAACTCGATGGGATCTTCCACCGTGAGAATATGAGCGGAGCGCTCCCGATTGATCATATCGACCATCGCGGCGAGCGTCGTCGACTTTCCAGATCCGGTCGCTCCCGTCACGAGCACCAGCCCCTTTTCCTGGCGGGCCAGCTCCCGGACGATGGGCGGCAGTCCTAAATCTTCGATTGTCTTGATCTCAGTGGGGATAACGCGAAAGACCGCGCTTTCGCCGCGACGTCCAACAAAGTAGTTCGCCCGAAACCGCGCGACATTGGGGATTTCGATACTGAAGTCCAGATCGTGCTTTTCCTCGAACTTATTCTGCTGTTCTCCGGTGAGAATGCTCAAAAGCATGGCGCGCAGAACATCGCGCGTCATGTCGGGGTAAGGCAGGCGCTCCATTTCGCCATGTAGACGAAACGCCGGCGGCGCGCCGACCGTAAGGTGCAGGTCCGACGCCTTATGCGCGACCGTGGTTTTCAAAAGCTCTTCGAGATCCATAATTCTCCCGCAGGTCCCTTCGAATCGAAAGACAGATATTTACATATCGGCCAATTGATTGAGAAGAGACACTGAGGGAATTGCTGGGATTGGGGAGGGAGTATAAGATAGCTATCCTCTAAGTGTCAGATATACTTACTCCGTCACACTGCTGGCGCGGATGATGAGTTCAGCGGGGAGTTCGATGGTGGCGGGGGCGGCGCTGCGGTCTTTGAGGCGGCGCAGGAGGAGTTCGACGGCGCTTTTGCCGATTTCTTCGTAGGGCTGGGCCATGGTGGTGAGGCCGGCGCCGTTGGGCAGAAGCTGCACGATATCGTCGAAGCCAGTCAGCGCGACGTCTTCCGGGATGGCGAGGCCGCTGTCGAGCAGGTAGCCCGCAAGGCTGCCGGCGGCGTAGTCGTTGACGCAGACGACGGCGGTCGGCCGTTGGTCTTTCGGCAGGCCGAACATCGTTTCCACGACCTGCCAGTCGTTCGCCGTATTGGTGCTGGTCGACGGGAGAGGAAGGATAATCTCGCTGATGCCCACAGCGCGAACGGCGTCGATATACCCCTGGATGCGCTCCTGAACGGGATGGATCGGCTCGATCTTCGTCACGTAGGCGATGCGTCGATGTCCCTGCTGGAAGAGATGCATGGTGGCGTTGTAGGTCGCTTGATGATTGTCCACGCCGACGAAATCCGTCGCGACGCCGTTGATTGTCCGGTCGAGCATAACCAGAGGCAGACGCTGGCTCGCTTCGTAGATCAGCTCGCGGTTGCTCCGATAGGCGTAAGGGTAGAAGATGACGCCGCCGAAGCCGTGCTCCATGGCGTAGCGTAAATGAGCGGCTTCCCGCTCCGCGTTTTCCGCTTCGGTCCCGATCGCGCCGCCCAGGTCCAGGAACACGGCGTGATATCCGGCCTGACCGAGCGCCTGATTGATGCCCCAGAAAATCCGCTGCTGCGCGGTGCCCGCGCGCTCCATCGGGCCGCCGCCGTGCCACATGATCAAGGCCACGAACTGAGAGGAAGCAATCCCGGAGGCAGATACCTTCGCGTCGTCGCCGCCCGTCGCCGACCCTGCGGCGGGAGCTTCCGCGACGACCGGGCGGCAGTTCGGCTGGCGGGAGATCAGGCCCTCGCGCACCAGCTCATCGATCGCCGTGCGTACGACGCGCCGCTGGACGTGCATGTCCTCCGCCAGGACGCGCTCGGTCGGCAGCCAGTCGCCCACTCCATAAAATCCGGACTGAATACGTTCTCTCAGAGTACTGGTGACGCGGCGCGACGCCCGTATTGGGGACGAAGTCTCGGGGGATGTCGTGGTGTCTGGCGTTTTGGTAGTCATAGGCATGCAAAAAATCGGAGCGCCATGATCGATAAATCCAGGGCCTGGCGCCATCGTAGTTTCTTTATTGTACCACCAAACGGCGATTGTGATAGCGATCCGCCGCCAGGACAAATTGAGAGGGATTTATGAAGTATAACACTGACAAGGACTGCTCTTGATATTTCCGTTTTGCGCCAGAACGATCCGAGTTTTTCGAAATGGACGCGCGATTGTGTCATACCCAAACTGCACGAACGCCGCCCCAGAATTTCCCTCACGACGGCGCGCAAAAAAGACTGCGCCATCGCCTTTCGGCGCGACGCAGTCGTGATGAGGATACCTTCAGAAGCTTTGAGTCTGACTCTAGAGAGCGCTGTAGGTGATGTCAAATTTACCGCCGGTGATGGCGCTGTTGTTGGAAAATCCAGTGCCGGCCGCCGTGCCTGTTTTGACATTGCCTGTGCCCGCCACGGTCGTTTGATCGTCAGTGGATTGGAGCGCGTTGTAACCGATGGAGACGCGAACCGGTCGGATGTACTTGACATGGCCGTCCGCGAGAAGCCAGTTCGCCGCGTCGGTATGACGCCCGATCTGGGCGCCGCCCGTCTGTCCCCCCGCGAACCCATACGCCAAATTTGTATTTAACGGAGATTCGATGTTTTGCACGGCGGCTCCCGGCGTACCCGGATTATTGCCATTCCACGCCAAGCCGTTGATGGCGGGGCTGTCCCATTCGTCCACCACGCTTCCGGGAACAGTAACGGTGTTGGCGTACTGGGTCGTCTCGGCGAGAAGAACGGTGCTCGCCGGAGCGTTCAGGCCGCCCAGGCTTATCGAGGCCTGTCGGAAGCCGGTTCCACCGCCTGTGAGATTCTGGTTGATGCCGTAGCTTTCGACACCGCGGCTGTTGGCGTCATCCGGGCAATGATAAAGCCCGGCGCTTTTGGTGTATGGAAAGATGTTTGTGGCCCACCCCGCGCCCGAATGGCCCTGGTTGCCGGCGGGGAAAGTTTCGTCGTTGTCCTGAACATACTGCATGATCCCAAGGCCAAGCTGCCGTTCATTGGAGGCGCAGGAAATCTGGCGGGCCTTTTCGCGCGCTTTGGCGAAGACGGGAAAGAGAATAGCCGCGAGAATCGCGATGATGGCTATGACGACGAGAAGCTCGATCAAAGTAAAGCCTGATGTGTTGGAGTTTTTCTTCATGGTAAATAACGATCCTTTTAATAATAGATGCGCCGGTCGTGAAATAAAGTGAGCGCGCGGGAATTCGATAGGAACCACGCGCTCATTTTGGATGGTATCAATGCGTGGTTTCGCCGACGACAGTCCCTGGCGCCATATTTTGCGGCGCAGCGGGGCGAGACTCTTTCTGTCCCATCTCTTGGACATGGTTGGCCATATCGAACTTTGTAGTAACGATGGGAGCCTGCGCCGCCGGATCGGTAGCATGGTAGATATACACGATGAGCGAAACAACAGCGATTGCTCCCAAAGTTCCAAATATCCATGCGGTTTTAGCGTTCACTACTGTCTTCAATCCGTTTACCTCTCGGGTCGCAGTTCGCTGAGCATTCGCTCAGCGAACTTTTGCTTGATATTAGTAATTTCTGTCCCACCAGCGTCCCCAGAGTTGCTGCAGTCGCCCGCCTTTGGTCGAAGTGTCATTATTGTTGTTTCCGCCAAAGTATACAGATTCACAGGCTCCATAGCTTGTATCACCGCCGATATACTGGCTCATATTAACCGCTTTGGCATGACCGTCTGCGTACACTGCCAACAGGTAACCTTTGTGATAATCCTTGGCGCCCTGATACACTCGGTTGTATTGCCACATGTCTGCTGCCGTGTCCTTAACATTGTTCAGGTTGGGACACGCTGAGCGCGCTCCATCAAACCAATGCATCGCCAGGAGATTGTCGCCTACTCCTCGTGGAGCGGCGCCAGTTATTCCTACTGGATCGCCTTGCACGACGAACGCCACCCGTGAAGAGGTGCTTACCATTTGATCTGGCAAGCGCACGTCCGTGGAGTAACTTTGAAAAGAAGAATATCCCCACTCATTAATGGCGAGTGTGGTGCTCCATCCCCACTGATTCGCCGGAAGGGTAGGATCATTGCTTTTTACGAATGGTATCGGGCGTTGCACGTCGAAACAAACGTTTTGCGATTTAATATAGGGCTGCAGCAGCACGGCCCATGAGTCAAAACTTGGTCCTCCTGCCTGCCAGGGGACGCTGCCTCCATCACTGTCCTGCTGATACTGCAAAGCGGCAGTTCCGACTTGCTTGAGGTTGGAAATAGTTGCGATATCACGCGCCTTAGCGCGTGCCTGTGCGAAGACAGGGAATAGGATGGCGGCAAGAATCGCGATAATAGCGATAACAACTAGCAACTCGATTAACGTAAAGCCGGATCTGATAGAATTCTTCTTCATTGTGAATATGACCTTTCGATAAATAACGTCACTCGCTAATAGAAACACGATGATGGTCTTTGGACCCACTGTGTGAAGATTGGATCCATGGGCATAGTTTAACACGTATTGGTACCAGTGTCAAGTAGTTTTTGGAGCCAAGTTGAAAAATATCTGAGAATTTATCCAATGTCCAGGGAAGCTGCGCTTCTGATGTGCGGCGCGGGGATCTTATGGGAGTTCAAGATCGGGGGTGCTGGCGCGCGGCGTCAGTCGGGCGGGCAATTCGATAAACTCGGTGGGAGCAAGCGGGTTTTTCAGGCGTCGGATCAGGATTTGCGCGGCGCTCTGGCCGATATCCTCGAAGGGCTGCGCCATGGTGGTGAGCCCGACGCCGCCGGGGAGAGTCTGGATGACATTGTCGAAACCCGTCACCGCGACATCGGCTGGGATCATAAGCCCCAGTTTCTTCAGATGCGTGGTGAGATGAACGGCGGTGTAATCGTTGAGACAGACCGCCGCCGTGGGACGTTCCCCCATGGGCAAACGAAATATCGCATCGACGACCGGCCAGGATTCCTCGGGATTGTTGTTTGAAGGGGTCGTGACGACCATCTCGGGCGCGCCGGCGGCGCGCACGGCGTCGATATATCCGCGCAGGCGCTCCTGCACGGGATGGATTGGATCGTTTTCCGTAATGTGCGCGATGCGGCGATGCCCTTGACTCAGCAAGTGCTCGGTGATTTCGAACATTGACTGGTAATTATCCACGCCGACAAAGCTGGCGTCCACACCGTTGATCGTACGGTCGAGCAGCACGAGCGGAATACGCTGGCTGACCTGCTTCACGAGGTCTCGATTGCTCCGATATGTATACGGGTAGAAGATAACGCCGCCGAACCCCTGATCCAGCGCGTAATTGAGGAGCGCCGCCTCGCGCGTCGCCATATCTTCGCTCTCGGGCCGCTGGCTCATATCCAGGAACACGGCGTGATAGCCGGCTCCGGCCAGTTCATCGTTGACGCTCCAGAAGATGCGCGCCTGCGGCGAGCTTGCCCGCTCCAAACGGCCGCCGTCATGCCAGAGAATAAGGGCGATCAGATTGGTGGCGGGCAGGGCCGAGGAGTCCCGGGTAGAGGCGACGCCGACGGCCTGGGCGGCGTCTGCGGGCTGTCCAACAACGGGGCGGCAATGGGGCTTCTGCGAGATCATCCCTTCGCGCACCAGCTCGTCGATCGCCGCGCGCACCACGCGCCGATGCACGCGCAGATCTTCGGCCAGCGTGCGTTCGGTCGGCAGGAACTCGCCCGCGCTGTAAAACCCGGTCTCGATCCGCTCGCGCAGGGCCGCGACCGCCCGCAAAGACCCGCGCGTGAGGGCGGGAGGGGCGTCGGGAAGGGAAGCGTCAAACGTCTTGATGTTCATAGTCGCAGCGCCATAAGTGTTCAGATAACCGCTGAAAACGTCGATCGTGCCGCGTATGCGGCGGATTATCTGTTATTGTACCACTTATTTCGCTCCATGTGGTGATTAGGCGCCAGGCATTAAGGGACCAAAACGAGATTGCGCCTGAAGACGCTCAGCCATTATTTCGAAAGGCGCCTAATTTTGCGAATGCATGACGATGAGGTAATTGTCCAGCGCCCAATCCTGATCGTTTGCCCACGCGTCAAAGAACTGCCCGGGATTTCCGTCAATCTCCCGAGGGTAAACATAGGCGCAGGAGGCGCGGCCGTCGGGCTGGAAGGAGCAGAGGTTATTCTGGACGATCCGTTCCGCTCGCTTCCGCGCCGAAGCATCGTGGGTCGCGAGCGCCAAATCGTGATAGGCGACGCCATGGGACAAACTGGAAAAGATGACGATGTTCATCTCCACGAATTATCGGGAAAGCGTCACGGTGGCCGATGTTGCAAAGCACGCCGGCGTTCATCCCAATTATGCGTCCTCACTCTTTCATAGCGCGTACGGCATGACGATCACCGAATATATTACGGAGCGCCGCCTCAACTACGCCTATCGGGCATTGACCGAAACCAGCAGCACAATTCTGGCCATCGCGCTCGAAGCCGGCTTCGGATCGGTGCGCCGCTTCCATCATGTCTTTCTTACGAAGTATGGCCAAACCCCGAGCAGCGCGCGAAAACCTACGGAAGATTGAGATCGGGGGTGCTGTCGCGGACGATTAGCTGGGAGGGCATTTCGACAAACTCAGTGGGGGCGAGTGGATTTTTGTGGCGGCTGAGCAGGATCTGCGCCGCCCGCTGGCCGATTTCTTCATAGGGCTGCGCGATTGTCGTGAGGCCTAGTCCACTGGGGAGCGTTTGGATGATATTGTCGAAGCCCGTCACCGCGACATCGGTGGGAACCGTAAGGCCCAGTTTCTCCAGATGCGTGGTGAGATGAACGGCGGTGTAGTCGTTGAAGCAGGCCGCCACCGTGGGACGCTCTCCCACGGGTAAGCGGAACATGGCGTCGACAATCGGCCACGGTTCATTCAGGTTATCGGTCGAGGGGATGGTGACGACCATCTCAGGCGCGCCGGCGTCGCGAACAGCGGCGATGTACCCTTGCAGGCGGTCCTGCACCGGGTGGATCGGTTCGTTCTTCGTAATATACGCGATGCGGCGATGACCCTGGGCTAGCAGGTGCGTGGTCATCTCGAACATCGCGCTGTAGTTATCGACGCCCACAAAATTGACATCCAGACCGCCGATGACCCGGTCGAGCATTACGACGGGAATACGCCGGCCGATCCGTTTCACCAGATCACGGTTGCTCCTGTAGGCGTAGGGGTAAAAAATGACGCCGCCAAAGCCGTGTTCCAGGGCGTAGTTTAGCTGGGCGGCTTCACACTCCGCCGTTTCTTCTTCCGACCCGGGCTGCCGTCCAAGATCTAAAAACACGGCGTGATAATTGGCTTCGGCGAGCTGATCGTTGACGCCCCAGAAGACGCGGGCCTGAGAGGTGCCGGCGCGCTCCAGCCGGCCGCCGCCGTGCCACATGATCAGGGCGACCAGATTGGAAGCGGGCAGCGCGCCGGCGTCACGGGTAGGAACGGCGGCTGCCGATTGCGTCTCTTCCTCCAACTGTCCAACAACGGGGCGGCAATGGGGCTTTTGCGAGATCATCCCTTCGCGCACCAGCTCGTCGATCGCCGCGCGCACCACGCGCCGATGCACGCGCAGATCCTCGGCCAGCGCGCGTTCCGTCGGCAGGAACTCGCCCGCGCTGTAGAACCCGGCCTCGATGCGGTCGCGCAGGGCCGCGACCGCCCGCAATGATCCGCGCGTAAGGGCGGGAGGGGTGTTGGGAAGGGAAGCGTCAAACGTCTTGATGTTCATAGTCGCAGCGCCGTTCACAATCGTGTATTCATGGAAGTCTCAAAGCATGCCGCAGTTGCGGCTGACTTGCCATTATTGTACCATTGATTTCTTCCCCTGCGAATCATGCCCCAGTCCCTTTCCAAGAAACACATGAGATAATGCCATTAGGTACCATTTTTGAATATTGAAATGGTACCATTAAGAAAATAATTCTTCTGATGGAACCATAAAAGGAGAAATGGTGTAGATTTATGATATCATGGTAGAAATGACCGCCGTCAGGCGCAATGGCGCGCGCTTATCTGCGCCGGCGAAAGGACAATCATGATCAGTTCTCGGATTCTTTCGATCGCCCTGCTGGGCTCCGCGACCGTGGTGGGCACGGTCGCCTTGGTCGGATCGGCGGCGCTGGTGGGCTCGGTGGCCCCAACGGGCGCGCAGGCCGCCGCTCTTCCCTTGGCGCCAACGCCGGCGCCAGGCCGGGTTGGGACGGCGCGGCTGCCGCTGCCTTTGCCGGGAACGTCTCCGCTGGCGCCGGATCGTCTTCGTGCGGAAAATCCCTGGAACCTGCCGATGAACGGCCTCTGGAAATTTCGCCTGACCCATGGCCAGATCCTGGATGGCGCGTTCGCGCGTTCTCCGGCGGAAGCCGAGGGATTTCGAGTCTCCAGCAGCGAAGGCGCCAATCCTCCGCAAAACGCCTTCGACGGCGATCCGGCAACGCGCTGGTGCGCCGCAGGCGGCGCCTTCCCGCAATGGATTCAGATCGATTTGGGCAAGGATCTGCCCGTCCGCGCCGTGAACCTGACCTGGGAGCGCGATACGGAGACCTATCGCTGCAAGGTTGAGGGCAGCGCGGACGCCAAAACCTGGACGACCCTCACGAACACCTCCACCGCCGAAGGCGCGGGCGTTGGGAATGGAGCACTGGCGATTGCGCCGCGCACGGTGCGCTACGTGCGTTTGACTATCCTCAGCGCCAGCGCGACTGGCTGGGCTTCGCTGTTTGAGATGGGCGTTCAATATCAAGACGGAAGCGGGAATCTGGTGACGTGGCGGCCTTCCAAGCCGGACATGACGGCGCCTGTTGGATCCGATAATTTCACGCATGTGGATTACGACGACAAGGGATGGGACAATGTCCAGACGCCGTCCAACTGGGAACTGGCCGGATATTCGATCCCTACTTATAACTCCGTGGACGACGCCGTTGGGCAGTATCGCCGCTGGGTGACGGTCCCGGCGTCCTGGGCGGGACGCAAAATCGTGTGGCGGTTCGACGGTGCGTTCAACGGCGCCGAGATCTTCGTCAACGGCCAAAAGGCCGGCTACCACGAAAGCGGCTACACCGCATTCGATGTCGATCTGACTGGATTGGTTCAGCCCGGCAAGCGCAATTTATTTGCTGTTCGCCTGAGTAAGACTACTCCTAGCGCCGAAGCCGAGACCGGCGACTACCAGGCTCTGGGCGGAATCTACCGGGATACTTCCCTGATCGCCGTTCCCCAAACGCATGTCTCTGATATCACTGTACGGACGCCGCTGACCAACGATTACCAGGACGCCAATCTCGAGGCCTCGGTGAGTGTTTCGGGGGCGCCGGGATCGACTATCGGCGTCTCTGGAACGCTGACCGATATTCAAGGCAAGCCTACGGGAGTACGTCTGACGGGAACTGCTCAGATCGGCGACGATGGGACGGGCGTTCTGGCGCTGTCCGCGCCTGTCCAGCGCCCCAGGCTTTGGTCGGCGGAGAAGCCCTCGCTTTACTATCTTGTGCTGGATCTGACGCAGGACGGCAAGACCGTCGAACGTGTCGAGCAGCGCTTTGGTTTCCGGCAGGTCACGATCCAGGACAATGTGGTGCTCTGGAACGGTAAGCCGATCAAGACTACGGGCATCTGCCGCCACGATTACTGGGCCGACAAGGGATTTGCGCTGACGGATAAAGAGTGGCTGAAGGATCTGTCGATGATGAAGGATGCGAACATCAACGCGGTCCGAACATCGCATTACAACCACGCCGCCCGGTTCTTAGAACTGTGCGACGAAAAGGGCATGTACATCCTCGACGAAGTTCCGTTCTGCTGGATCGACAACCGCGTCAAGGACCCGAAGTTCGCGCCGGCGCTGCTGTCGCGCGCCGAAGACACCGTCGCGCGGGACAAGAACCGGGCGTGTGTCCTCGCCTGGAGCCTGGGCAACGAAAACCCGGTCGGACCGGACACCCAGGAAGTCTTCGACCTGGTCCAGAAGCTCGATCCGACGCGTCCCGCGTTCGCCTCGGGCGCCGGTCCCTGGGATGTGAAGGGCCAGCCGCTGCGCGATACGCACTACCCAGGGCCGGACAGCTTCCAGCACTATATCGATGTCGACTCGTCCAAGGCGCCTCTGGTGGTCACCGAGCACCCGCATACGTTCTACTCACGAGAAGCGCAGGAATACGACCCCGGCATCTCCGATCTGTGGACCGAAACGCTCACCAAGACCTGGGATATTATCTGGAAGCAGCCCAAGATTCTCGGCTCATTCATCTGGGAATGGCAGAACCAGGGGATCGCGGACAAGTATCCAGATCACACCAAGGACTTCTATTTCGGCAAAGACTATTTGCGGCAGGAGAACAACAAGGGAATCGTGACTGCCTACCGTGTTCCCAAAGCCGAATTGTGGGTCGTCAAGAACGCCTATAGCCCGGTGGTCGTCGGCGCGCGCACGGTGGCTCCTGCCAGCGGCGCATGCGTCGTTCCGATCACCAACCACTACGCGTTCACGGACCTGAGTGAGATTACCTGCCGATGGACCGCGCTGCGCGGCGGCGAAACACTGCAATCGGGAACGCTCAACATCCCCTGTGCGCCGATGCAGTCGATCGACGCCAAGTTCCCCGCGCCCGCCGGCATAACCGCCCTGCATCTTCAGTTCCTGCGCTCCGACAAGTCGCTGATCACCTCCGCCCTCCTCGCCGCGCCCGGAGCGCCGTCGCCTGCCGCCCCGCCTGCGCTTGCTAGTGGCGGAACGCTGACGATCAAAGAAGCGCCGAATAAGATTACGGTGGCGAACGCACTGCAAAGCATCACGTTCGATCGTTTCACGGGAATGGCGCAGACATGGCGCGTGGGTGGGAAGGAAGTGATTTCCTCCGCTCCGATCCTCAATCTCGGAGAAAGCAAGCGCGCGCGCAGCGACGGCTTCTATGTCGCTCCGCAAGCCCCGGTGACGACCGACGCCATCGTCACGGCGGACGCTCAATCAAACGGCTCCATCAAAGTAACGTCCGTTTCCCAGGTTCTCTCCAAAGCCGGCGGCGACAAGCTCGGGAAATTGACAACGGTCTACGACATTGCGCCTAACGCGCAAATCTCCGTCGCCTGGACCCTGGATTGGACCGCGCCTGAAGCCCAGCTCTGGGAAGCGGGCCTGAGCATTCCTGTTGCGCCCGCCATGTCCCAGATGCGCTGGAGCCACGAGGCGTATTTCACCGACTATCCCAAAGGAACGCTCGGGGAGCCTATTGGCGAAAGCCGCGCCGGTGACAAACGCTTCGCCGCATCCAAGCGCGGCCTGCACTGGCTGACCCTGATGGGATCCGACGGCGCGGGCGTCGCCCTGCTGCACGCCGACACGCCGCTGGTCGGACGCGCTCTGTCATCCAAAGGCGGCGTGACGCTGCTGGCGAGCCGCGAAATCGCGGTGACCGGTCCGGACGACCTGAGCCGATCCTGGGAGAAGAACCATGAGATCGCGGTGAAGCCTGGAGCGCCGCTGACGGGCGCGTTCGTGCTGCGTGCTGTAGGGGAGTAAAGCTAAGGGCCGGGACGCTTTACGGCGTCCCGGCTCAAGTGGAGAACCATAGGTTCTGCGAGTATCGTTAAGACCGCAGGTATGAAACCCACGTTCGTTTAGGATCGCGGGTATGAAACCCACGCCTGGGAGCCCTGCGGGCTAACCGTCCGTGCCGGACGGACACGATGTAAACCCAAGGACGACAGCCTATTTTGTCCGTCCGGCACGGATGGTTAGTCGCGAAGCGACTCCCAGCCCCGGGTTTCATACCCGGGGAATACGCGTCGTTTCACGTCGGCAGACTGCGCAACTATGGGATCGGGCTTATATTGTCCGTCACACTACTCCGCCGCCAACTCCACCACCACACTCTCATGCGTCTTCGACACCGGCAGCGCCAGCCCCGTCTTCATGAGCGTCGCGCCGTCTACCGTCTGCCCGTCCTGCGTGAGCTTGGACGTTACCCCAGCGCGCAGGTTGCGCTCGTGGATCGTGTAGCGGGTGAGAGGGTTCAGGCCCTGGAGCGTGACCGTGGGCGCGTCGCCGTCCTTCATTTGGTAGGCGAAGAGGACGGAGCGCTTTTGATCGTCGCTGACGTACATCAGCGTCGAGCGCGTTCCTTCGAGTGGGGATTGCAGGCGGTAGAGGTCGCCGAACTGCACGATGTCGCGAATCGAGTCGTAGGTCGCGATCGCGGAGGCGGCGAATGTGCGGTCTTCGGTCGAGAGCTTTTCGACATCGACATCCATGCCGAGGCGGCCGCTCATCGCGACGTCGAAGGCGAACTTCAGGCCCGCCGTGCCGGCGGTCGTCACGTGGCAGGCCTGCGCGATGGCCGGGTAGAGCTGTGAGTAGCCCCACTGGATGATCACGCGGTTGTCCGGGTTGGTGTTGTCGCTGGGCCAGAACTCATGGGCGAAGCGCAGGGCGCCGTAGTCGGCGCGGCCGCCGCCGGAGGAGCACTGCATCAGCTCGACATTGGGGTGCCGGGCTTCCAGGCGCGCGAAGATATCGTAGAGCGAGCGGACATACTCGATCCACAGATGCGACTGCTCGTTGGCCGGCAGGTACGGCGAGCCGGGCTGCGAGACGCCTCTGTTACAGTCCCATTTCACGTAGGAGACGCCGGGGTTCTTTGTAAGAAGATCATCCACCATATGGAACGCGAACTCGCGCACGGCGGGCCGTGTGAGGTCCAGGGTGAGCTGGTTGCGCTCGAACTTCAGATCGCGCTTTGGCTGGCGAATGACCCAGTCCGGATGCTTCTCGAATAGCTCGCTCTTGGGGTTCACCATCTCGGGCTCGACCCAGATGCCGAAACGCAGACCCCGTGCTTTCGCCTGATCGGCGAGATACGTAATTCCGTGCGGCATCTTGCTCTGGGTCACGTCCCAGTCGCCCAGACCCTGCGTGTCGTCCTTGCGGGGATACTTGTTGCCAAACCAGCCGTCGTCTAAAAGAAACAGGTCCATACCGAGTGACTTGGCGCCATCAAAGAGCGAGACGATCTTCTTTTCATCGAAGTCGAAGAAGGTCGCCTCCCAGTTGTTCAGCAGGGTGGGGCGGACCTTGTCGCCGTCGCGCATGCCGTAGGCGCGCGCCCAGCGATGGAAGTTGCGGCTCAGCTGTCCCTTGCCCGAACCACTCCAGCCCCAGATCATCGACGGCGTTACAAACGGCGTGTTCGGCTTCAGGTGATACTCGGACGCGTAGGGGTTCATGCCGCAGAGCGCGCGCAGTCTGTTATGCGGATCGATATCGAACGCGAATTGGAAGCTGCCCGACCACGCCAGCGCGCCGCCGATCACTTCGCCCGTGTCTTCCTTCGAAGGGCCACCGGACGAGAGAATAAACGACGGGTTGCGCAGAAGCTCCGTGCGCATGCCGACCTTGCTGTCCAGCACCTTGACGCCGTAGTCCAGCTTGGTCTCCGAGATGTTCATCTCGTTTGCCCAGTCTCCATGAAATTGCGTCAGCCAGTAATCGCCCGGCGCGAACACGAGGCTGGCCGAGGCGAAGTTATACAGCGTGACGGGCTTGGACTCTTCGTGCCGGATCTCGGTCCATGTCTCAATGATGTCTTCCTTGCGATAGGCCTTGTAGAAGAGGGTCACAAAGAGGGGGTATTCGGGATCTTTGAGTTCGATCTGCGTCTGTGTGATATTTGTATCAATGACCTTGACGGAAGAACTCACGAACTGCAGATCCGTAGACGTATTGCCGTCGGAATGCGTGACGCGCAGCGCCGGCTCCTGGACATGGCCGTCGCCCGCCGGCGGGTAATATTCCATCGCGGCTGCATCGCCGCTGGTGGCCGCGGAGTCGCCGTAGCGCACCTGTGAGAGCTTTTTGTCTTCGCCTGGCAGCAGCACCAGCGCCGTGTGCGCGGTGGAGATCCAGATCTGACTTGGGTCATGCGTCATCGTCGGGGTTCCTGTCTTCATTTCAAATTGTGCATCCGCCCAGTCTCCATGGTCGTACCCATTTCCATCGCCGCCGTCCAAAACTTCGAGGACGACCGTGTTGACGCCCGTCAGATCGACATTGACTTCCTTCGCCGGATCGCCAAACTTCATGACGCCGCTCTTCCAGCGGACGGCGCCGTCCGCTGTCACGCGAAACACGACCGAACCACGTCCCGCGCCCACTTCATCATCCAAGCCGACGTTGGCGTGAAACCGGTTGCATTGTCCGTTTAAACGAAACGCCGCCAGGCTATTGGCGTGCGTTCCCACGCCGTGCGGGTAGGTCTTGCCGGCGATTGTGAGCGGTGTTCCCTGGATCGATTTGTTGTGAAGGGCTGTTCCCCAGCCGGAGGTCATCTGTGCGAGGTCCAGGTCTTCCATGTAAACGGAGCCGCCCGCTCCGTCGCCTGCCCCTTGCGCTCGCAAACTCGGCGCGCAGACGGTGGCTGCCCCGAGCAGGACGGCGCCGGCGAGGCGTCGCTTCCATAGTTTCAAAGCATATTTCTCCCTTGATCGTTACTGGCCGGCGATGGGCGGCGCATATAGATTATGGCGCCTAAAAATCGTTTGTGCGCCGACTCAGGTACAATCTTCTATTAGCGCCGCGCATTTTCACGATTTTTAATCGTGCGCGGAAGAATATTCGACTGGCATTTTTCGCAAAATGTGTGGAATACTCAAGAAGAAATTGAGTGAAAGTCGGCCTCATCGGCTTACCACAATCCGGGAAGACAGCATTGTTTTACGCGCTGACGCGCGTTCCCGCGCCTAAGGGCGGCCTCAAATCCTCTTAAGGAATACCATTTCTCACCGAGGAACTGCTTGGACGGCCAGCAAGGAGTCCAAATTCTTTCCACGTAAGGCGTCTTAAGTTACTATGTCGAAACGATCGGATCCCAATTCTGGCGGTGGTGAACGGCGTCTCCTGATCGGGCTGACCGTTGTCACCAATGTTGCTCTCTTTGCCGTCACCGGGATTTTGATCGCCGCTCTGATTCCCGCGCCGGAGAATGGCGCGCTGGATAGGGATCTGCATTTCCTGCTGATCATCATCGGGGTCGCCGCCCTGGCGGCGGTTCTGACCGCTCCCGCGCTGCTGAACGCCTTGGTGCGAATTCAGCAGCGGTTCGCCCGTCAGAATGCAAGGTTTCGCAGCCTCCACGGCATGGACACGTCCATTATGGGAGAGGACGATCCAGACAGCGTTCTGCAAGTTGCCGTACGTCAGGCCACCACGGCTCTGGACAGCGAATATGGCGCCGCCTGGCTCTTCAGCCGCGAGGAAGCATACACCCCCATTGCTCAGGCGTTTTACGGACTGCCGGCGGGACTGCATTCCCTGGTGCGCGAATGGCTTTTCGAAAGCAGCCGCGAAGGCGGGCGCCGCCTCAATGCACCCCAGCGTTTTCACTCCCTGAACCGAAAATGGGAAACCGATTCCGCAGCGGCGGCCCTGCGCCTGGAAAATGTTCTCACCGCTCCGATTGTCAATGAAGGCGTGATGCTGGGCGTCATCATGGTCGCCAACCGCGGCGAGCTTGTTGGGGAAGGTCCGGCGTTCACGGACGAGGACGAAGAGCTCCTGATGTCGCTGGCGAGCACCGTGGGCGTCGCCGTGGATAAGGCGCGCGGCCTGGAAGAGGCGCGTCGCCAGGGGGAGATGCTTCGGACCCTGATTGGCCGGACCGGGGAAGCCATCGCCGCGTCGTCGGATTCCACCCGTCTGATGCAGCTTTTTGCCGATGAAGCCGCCGGCATCCTCGGCTGTACCCGCGTGGCGATCTACGAGTTTGACGATGGCCTGGATCAGTTCCTGCCCCTGGCGATCCACGATTCGCAGACCCTGACGAAACCGATGCGCGATTCGTTCTACCATCAGACGCTTCCGATGGATTCTATCCTGCCGCCTTCGGAGGATGAAGAACAGCCGCAGCGGCATTATGTCGCCGATGTCCGCCAGGCGCTGGGCCTTAGTGACAGCCCCTGTGAATTCCTCGGCCTTCCAGGTTTCCTCTTCATCCTGCGCTCGCGCGACCGCAGTCCCATCGGCATCTTATGCCTGCTGGACTCGTCGCCGCGTCCGCAGTCTCCCGAGTTCCACGCCTTCGCGCGCGCCCTGTCCTCGCAGGCGGCGGTCGCGCTGGAAAACGCGCGTCTCGCCAAACGCACCCATGCGCTGCTGGCGCAGGCGGAAGCGCTGCAAGAGTCGACACAAAAGATCGCGGCTGAGCTCGACCCCAACCGTGTGCTGGACGGCGTCATGGACAGCGCCCGCCGCGTCCTCAACACCGACGGCTACGCCTTTTGGGTGCGCGACCCCAGCACCGGCGCATGGTCCGCCCGCGCTCGCTTTGGCCTGACATTTTCGGACACGCTTCTGGGCCGTGAGCCGCGCGAGGCGGATGTGTTTGGCTCGGTGATGCTGGAGCAGTCCGGCCAGATCATCGGAAACATGACCCATGCGCCGCTGATCCGCCCGGTGGAAGGCGATCAGGAGCGTGGCGGCCCCCGCGCCCTGCTGGCGCTTCCCCTGCTCTATGGCGGCAACACGGTCGGCGTGCTGGCGCTTTACTACCGCGCTCCGCGTACGTTTTTGCCCGCCGAAGTGAGCCTTGCCCAGAGCTTCGCCCACCAGGCCGCGAACGCCATGGAGAACGCCCGCCTGTTCACCGAGCTGCAAACGCTTTACACCAAGGAAAAGCGCGCCGCCGAGACCATGCAGATGAGCCTGCTGCCGCAGACGCCGCAGGTCATGGGCCTGTTCGAATTCGCCAGCATCTACAAGGCCGGTCTGGACGAATCCATGATCGGCGGAGACTTCCTGGACTTAGTTCGCCTTTCTCCAACCCGGATGGGGATCGTCATCGCCGACGTGTCCGGCAAGGGCCTGCGCGCCGCCGTTCAAACGGCGATGATCAAGTACACGCTGCGCGCCTTCGCTCAGGAAGATCCCAAAAACCCGGGGGCCGTTCTCGCCCGCGTCAACGACGTCTTCTGCGCCGACACCAGCGGCCTTCAGGGCTTTGTCACGCTCTTCTACGGCGTGCTGGACGTCACCAGCGGCGAGTTTCGTTATGCCTGCGGCGGCCACGAGACCCCTCTCTTCTGCACCGCCAGCGGCTGCGTGACTCCCTTGGATATCGGCGACGGGATCGCGCTTGGCTGTTTGTCGGATGAGATATTCGAAGAACGCACTCTCCATTTCGCCCCCCACGACTCGCTCCTGCTTTACACCGACGGCCTGACCGAATCGCGTGATTTGCAGAATAACTTCCTCGGCCTCGACGGCCTGAAAAAACTCGTCACCCCGGCTCCCGACGCCCGCGTCAGCGTCCACAACACCTACGACCGCGTCCGCCGCTACGCCGGCGACATCCTCCGCGACGACGCCGCCCTGATGGTCATCCGGCGGAGTGAGTAGCCGCCGGCTATTTCCAATCCCCCGGCCACGCCGTCGCCGCCGGCCATTCCCGATTCTCCCATTGCGCGTAATACGCGCCTTCATTTTGAACCATCGCATTCACGTCCATCGTTCTCAAATACTCCGCGTGTATCGTCGCCAGAACACTAGCCGCGTAAGCGAAAATAACAACGCCGGCGAGTGGCCACGCATAGCGGTTGAGGCGCTGATAGAATGGTGTTCGAGGTGATTTTCTGCGTACAAGACTGGCGAGCAGGCAGCCAGCAAAGAGCAGGATTGGCGCTGCTGTGAGAATGAGAATGCGAGTGGTGTTTGAGCCGCTGTCGGGTCTTAGCCAATCGAGGTCGTTTTCGTACCAGGAGACATATTGCACCGAGGCGAGGAGCAATCTTGCCTGAGCTTTGATGCCGGGGGCGACGGTGAGGGCTAATGCGAGGAGGATTGTGCTAATCGTGGCCATTTTGATCATGCGCTGTGTTGGGGTTGAACTGACTTCAGACCTCATCACTCGGGTGATTGCCATCGCGGCCAGTCCCAGGACGATCAGCCAGACAGCGTTGACGAGCAGCGTCCAGTTTACGATCCATTGTTCGGTGAGACCGTCCCATTCGGGTGAGAGCGCCCAGGTGTCGAAGCCCTGTACGTGATAGACAATGGATTGCGCTTCCCCACCGTTCGCAAATTCCGATCGGACGGCGGGAATATCTCGCGCGTGGCCGATCTTGGTGAGGAAGCGACAGTACGCGTTCAGGTCATCTTCGGGAGGTCCGCCGTCGGTGTTTGAATTTAGCGGCGCGCCGCCGGGACGCAGGAGCGCCGCGCGTGCGATCTCCACGCCGATCTTAGCGCCGTCCTCGTTTCGGCTTTGCGTTCGCATAACCCCTCCCAAACGCATCAGATCTCGCCGGATTTGACTCCCTTCGTTGGTGCGCCCTGCGATTTCGGCCTGCATTGCAAACTTGGCCGCGAGATGCGCGGGCGCGTGAAGCTCTGAGTAATGGCGGGAATAGCGCGATCCCGTGGCGCTGAGCTGAGCGATGGCGTTTTGGCGGCCGCGCTCCATCTCCCTTCGCCGCAATTCGCCCTGTCCCTCATCGAGCATATAGTCCTGGCATGTTGTCTTTTGCGCTGCCCTGTGCAGAGCGGCGATCGCTTCGGCGCTGCGGCCGCTGGCAAATAGGCCGATCGAGCGCATGGCGGGAAAGTAGGCATTGTTCGGGTCCAGACGCTCGCCTGCGGCGGCGTCACGGTCAAAGGCGTCCAACTCAGCTTTCGTGGATTCCGGGCGCTTATCGTTTGTGCTCCACAGTCTTGAACTCAGCATATCCGATGCTGTGCTGTGCGGCAAGTGGACCTTGCTTTGGACGTCGTAGCGCAGGATATTGGCGTAAAGTGACGCCTGAGTGGGAAAGCGCTGTCTCAACGCGCGCGCTTGCGCGAGCCGCTGCGCCGCATTGCCCGTGAGCGCTCCCAATTGGAGCTGGTAGTCGCTGTCTGGAATTTTAGCCGTGGGCGGCGTCTCCAAGTCCCACAAGCTCCCGCCGCGCGCGAATACGTGCGCCGCCTGCGTTCGCACGATCCAGCCTGTCTGCGGCGCGGCAAGCAGCGTGAGAAAGACAAGAATTGACAGTGCGGGAAAGATGGCGGCGCGATGTTTGGAGAAGATCATGATTCGCCGCGCGGCCATTGCGTCAGCCCCGGCCAGGTCTGATGGGAGAACTGGGCGAGATATTGGTTTTCTCCTTGCAGGATTGAGGAATTGTGAACGCGCAGGACGCGCTCATCGTGGATTGTGATGAGGACGCTGACGCCGTAGAGCAGGAAGCCTGCGGTAACAGCTGCGCCCGCCGTACGTCTTAGCCCGAGCACGATGGCGCTGGACGCAGGGATGCGCCGCACGCGGCCCACGATCAGGCTGATCAGCAATACTGCGGAAGGAACGGCGAACAGCAGCCATACCGCCGGCTGTGTGAAGCGGCTGGCGGTGTCGGAGGAGGGCCCGGTGAACTGATCGTACGCAAACCGTGTGATGCCTAAGAGTGCTCCCGCCTGTGTGTACGCCGTGAAGCCGGCGGCGAAGGTGAGCGCGCCGGCCGCCGCAATGTCGCGCGCGGCTTCTCCCAGCAATTGCCAGCGCCCACGCAGGCGCCAGATCAGTGCGCCTGCCAGCAGCACAGCTCCAGTAAGCATCAATAGGGAAACGACGACCGACGGCTCCGAGGCGTTTCCATTCAGCAAATTGAAGTACCCCGCCAGAGTGAAGACGCCGTAGAGCACGCCGCACCAGATCGCGGCGGTGCGCCTGCGGGTCAGAGGTTTGCGATTGCGGACCGTCGCCGAGCGGGCGGCAAGCGAAGCGAGGGCGCCGAGAAACGACAGCCAGGCGATGTTGACCAGAATGCCCCAGCTTCGCTCCCAGGAATTCAAAAGATTGTAGAGCTTTTTGAGGGAGAAGGGGCCTTCCGACGCGTTGGAATCGCCGAATGCATTGGAGCTGGAGATGATTGTGCGCGCCTCCACTCCCGCCGCGAACTCCGCGCGCACCGCCGCGATATTATCACTCAGACGATGATTTTGCAGAAACTGACAATACGCCTCCAGGCGCTCTTGATCCGCCGTGTTGCCTTTGTCTGCGATCGCGGGCGCGCCGCCAGGACGCGCCAGGGCGATGTGTGTGATGCTGATCCCAACGAGCGTGCCGATTGCGGTCTGGGACTGCGCCCGCAGCAAGCCGCCGACCTGCATCACATCACGTCGTATGCGCGCGCCTTCCGCCGTTTGTCCCTGCATTTCCGCTTGAACGGCGGCGTATGTCGCCACCCGAGCCGTTTCTCGCAGCCGAGCATAATGCGGAAACAGAATGGCCGAGAAGACTGCCGTCCGCACCACTTCGCTCTGCGGTCCTGCGGCCAGTTCACGCCGCCGCATGCTTCCCATAACTTCATCAATGTAGTACTCGCGCCACTGAGTTTCCCCGGCGGCTCGGTGCAGGGTCGCCAGCGCTTCCGCATCTCGATGCGCGGCGAAGAGGCCGATCGCTCGCATGGCGGGGAAATAGGCGTTATTCGGGTCTAATCGTTCCCCGGCAGCGGCGTCGCGATCGAAAGCGGAAAGATCTTCCATTGGGGTCGGCGGACGGTCGCCTACGCGGTTTTGCGGCGGTGTTTGTCCTTCAATCAGAAACCCCTCGTTCCGATGTAAAGAGACCGGGCCGCCGGTGGCGTAGCGCATGGCGTTGGCGTAAAGCGACGGCCGATCGGGGAACCGCTGCTCCAGCGCCCGCGCCTCCTGTGTTCGCTGCGCGGAGTCGCCTGGAAGCGAGGCTAGCTGCACGGCATAGTCGTCGGAAGGCGTCTGAAGCGTAACGGCTTTGTCCAGATCCCAGATGTCTCCTGTGGGATGGAGCGTCTGGCGTATTTGAGCGCGCACGATCCAGCCTGTTGAAGGTAGGGCGAACAGAACGGCGAATGATATCGCAGCGGCCGCGAGAACGGTGATGCCGATTTTATTGAAGCGCATGGTGTGCCTCCCCGAACAGCGTGATGGATAATAAACGCGCGCAATGGGGAAAACGGTTCGTGTTGTGGAGTTCGGCCGCCGGGTATAATAGCCCAAACCGTTTGCATTGCTGGGAGCGTTTATGAATTCCGTCGTCGTCATCACCGCCGTGGGCCAGGATCGGCCGGGCATCGTCGCCGCACTAGCGAAGGCCATGTTCGATCTGGGCGGAAACCTCGACGACGCCACCATGACCCGCCTGCACAGCGCCTTCGCCACTATGGTCTCCGCAAGCCTTCCCGCCGGCGTGAATGTGGACGACTGCCGCGTCGCCCTCGCGCCCGTAGCGCGCGAGATGGGGCTGACCGTCACCGTCCAGGAAGTGAGCGGCGAGGATGGTCAGGAAATACCGCCTGACCATCTCCTTACCGTCTACGGCGCCGATAAGGCCGGGATCGTTTTCGAAGTCACGGCGCGGCTTGCGGAGCGCGGCGTCAACATCACCGATATGGACACGCGCCTCACCGGCGCTCCTGGTTCGCCGATCTATGTGATGGTGCTGGAAGTGGCCTGCGGCGACGCCGATCTCGCTTCGGAGATTGAAACCCTGCGCAAAACCCTCGGCGTGGATGTCACCGTGCAGAGCCTCGACGCGGAGGCGCTGTAACTCCCCATGCCGGCTTTCCCCGTGATCCTTTATCCCGACCCGCGCCTGAAGATGGCCTGCGAACCCGTCGGCGTCGTGGACGACGCCGTACGCCAGTTGATCCAAGACCTCCTGGACACGATGGACGCCGGCCCCCCACGCACCGTGGGTATCGCTGCGCCGCAGATCGGCGCCATGACCCGCGTCGCCATCGTCGACATCTCGCGGAACCCCAAGTACGAAGGGCTCGGCCAGGGATATCTGGCCCTGGTCAACCCCAAGATCGTGGCGCACGTCGGAGAACAGATCGGCCGCGAAGGCTGCCTCAGTCTCCCCGATTACACCGCGAATATCCGCCGCTGGGAACGCATCACCGTGGAGGCGCTGGACGCAAACGGCGAGCCGCTTCGTATTGATTCCGAAGGGTTCGAGGCAATTGTACTACAGCATGAAATCGATCACTTAGATGGGATCTTGTTTTTGGATCGTGTCGCAAACGTGAAGACGGATTTGTTTCAGAGGAGGAAGAAGTAGAGACCTATTCCCCCGCGCTTGGGTAAGTTTCCTCCTTTTCCCAGCAAGCCGCTTCGCGGGGGAAAAGGGGTGCTGATCATTAGATTCCAGGCAAGCTTTGTCGTTGGGTTTCGGCCCCTCCGCCCCATCCTGGGGAACCTGATGTCGATAACCAATCAGGTTCCCCAGGATGGGGACGGGGGCCGAAACCTCACGGAATACTTGTCGGGATCACAGTTACGAACGCCCCTTTTCCCGCCCGAAGGGCCTTGCTGGGAAAAGGGGAAAGCGCTTTAGCGCCGGGGGAATAGGTCTCTACTTCACCAAATATGCCCAACCAAACACTCATCATCGGCACTCGCGGCAGCGCGCTGGCCCTCACTCAGACTAATGCCGTCGCCGATGCTCTGCGGCGTTCGCATAAGGAACTGACGGTCGAGATTCAGATTATCAGCACCCGGGGCGACGCCACGCAGGCGGCGAATGTGCCGCTGTCGTCGTTTGGGGAGAAGGGGATCTTTGCCAAGGAACTGGAACTGGCGCTGCTGTCCGAGGAAATCGATCTGGCGGTCCACAGTATGAAGGACCTCGCGCACACGCTGCCGGAAGGCTTGGTCGTGGCGACTGTCCCGGGGCGTGAGGATCCGCGAGATGTGCTTATCGGCGGGACACTGAGCACGCTGCCGAGCGGCGCGCGGGTGGGGACGGGAAGCGTGCGGCGTCGTGCGCTGTTTATCTCACGCCGGCCGGACCTGGAGTTTTTGGAGATCCGAGGGAATATCGACACGCGGCTGCAAAAGCTGGCGGACGGCGGCTATGACGCGATCTGTCTTGCCGCCGCAGGGCTCCACCGTCTGGGGCTCACCGATCGGATCACCGAGTATCTGGACCCCGTGTGGTTTATCCCCGATCCGGGGCAGGGGGCGCTGGCGCTGCAAACCCGTGAGGACGATACGCGGGTGCGCGGCCTAACGGCGGCGCTCAACGACATGGCGTCGCAGGCCGCGACCTTGGCGGAGCGCGCGTTTCTGCGCGAAGTGGGCGGCAGCTGCCAGACGCCTGTCGGCGCCCATGCGCACTATGACGGCGATGCGCTCATTCTGCGCGCCATGATCGTGACCAGCGCCGGCCGCATGCTTCGTGCGGAAGAAGGCGGGGCGCCGCATATGCCCGAGGCTTTGGGAACGCGCGTGGCGAAGATGCTGCGCTAATCGCAAATCATCTGGCCGTGTAGGATGGCCATCCTAATCCAGCGGGCGGAGGGGCCACTCTTACACAGTCTAACGATAAATGCAGGCGATGACGCCGCGAGGGAAGGAACTACGGATGCAGCAATTCGATTATCTGGTGATCGGCAGCGGGAGCGCGGGGCTGAGTTTCGCCCTGCGGGTTTGCGAGAGCGGCAGCGTCGCCCTCATCACCAAAAAAGAACGGACCGACAGCAACACCAACTGGGCTCAGGGCGGCATCGCCGGCGTGATGGGCCCGGATGACGATATGGAGCTGCACGTTCAGGATACGCTGATCGCCGGCGCCGGCCTGTGCAATGAAGAGGCCGTGCGCGTTCTTGTCCATGAGGGACCAGACAGCATCCGTGAGCTGATCTCCTTCGGCGCCGATTTCAATCGTACTCCCGACGGTGAGCTTTCGCTGGGGCGCGAGGGCGGGCATTCCCGCCGTCGTATTATCCATACAGCGGACCTGACTGGGAAAGAAGTCGAGCATACGCTGGTCGAGGCCGTGCGCCGGCACTCCAACATCACGGTTCTCGAACATCATTTCGCCGTCGATTTGATCGTTCAGGACGGACACTGCTGCGGGGCGTATGTACTGGATGAGGCCGCCGGGGACGTCACGCCGTATATCGCGCGGGCGACGCTGCTGGCGACCGGCGGCGCAGGGCAGGTGTATCGGTTTACGACCAACCCGACGATCGCGACGGGCGACGGCGTCGCCATCGCGTGGCGCGCGGGCGCCGAGATCGCGAACATGGAGTTTATCCAGTTCCATCCGACGTCGCTCTTCCATCCCGACGCCAAGAGTTTTCTGATCTCGGAAGCCGTGCGCGGCGAGGGCGGCATTCTTCGGCGCAAAGACGGCACGGCGTTCATGGCCGAGTACGATCCCGAGCGCAAGGATCTGGCGCCGCGCGATATCGTCGCCCGCGCCATCGACAGCGAGATCAAAAAGACCGGCGATGAGTGCGTTTATTTGGATGTGACGCATCTGTCGCCGCAGTCGATCAAGGATCACTTTCCGACGATCTACGCGCGCTGCCTTTCCTTCGGGATCGATATCACCACAGATTGGATCCCCGTCGTTCCCGCCGCGCATTATTCGTGCGGCGGGGTCACCACGGATCTGGTGGGACGCACGAGTATCGAGCGTCTCTACGCCTGCGGGGAAGTCGCCAGCACAGGGGTGCACGGCGCCAACCGACTGGCGTCCAACTCCCTGCTCGAAGCGCTGGTCTTCGCCAAGCGCGCGGCGGCCGACGCCATTCCACGCGTGCCCGCTTGGGGCGACTGCGCGCCGGCTCCCAAGTTCGATTCCGGTCGCAAGAGGACCGAAGCCGTGGACCGCGCTCAGCTGCAGTCGCTGCGGCACCGGGTGCAGACGGTCATGCAAAAGTATGTTGGGATCGTACGGACCGACACACGTCTGCAAAAAGCCGCCGCCGCCATCGCCGTTCTAAAGGCAGAGACGGACCCGCTCTACTCGCGCCTGATCTTGACCGACGAACTGCTGGAGCTGCGGAATATGATTTCGGTCGCTGCTCTTATTATTAATTGCGCCCAGCGGCGCCATGAATCGCGCGGCCTGCACTTCAACACGGACTATCCCGAAACGCTGGAAAGTGAGCGCCACGACACGAAAGTACGAAAGGGCGTCAATGACGTTCGCGCCTAAACTGCATTATTCCGTCAATGAGGTCGGATTTTTTGGGATTCCCGACGTAAGGTTCGTGGATACGCTGATACGGGAAACATTAGAATCAAAGGACCGACCTAATCGTGAAAATCAATATCCACTTTGAGTGCGAGCTCCAGCTCGAAGCGCCCGCCCCGACAATTCTCCAGCTCGAAGCCGCCGATATTCCCGGCGCTCAGATCATCGAATCTTCCTCTCTCAAGATCACACCCGAAGCGGAGATTGAGGAGTATCTCGACATCTACAAGAATCCGTGCCGGCGTCTCTTGATGCCGGCAGGAAACGTCCATGTGGCGTATGATGCGCTGGTGGAGCTTCCAGACAAGCGCGGCTCGTTCATCGCGCCCACGGAGTCCGATATTCTCCATCTGCCCACGGATATGCTGACCTACACGCTGCCGTCGCGCTACTGCCAGTCGGACAAATTGGTGAAGATGGCGCATGATATCTTCGGCTCGTTCACACCCGGCTTCGCGCGCGTCCAGGAGATCTGCAACTGGATCAACGAGAACATCACCTATCAGTACGGGACTTCAAACTCGGGCACATCGGCGTATGAGACGGCCGCTGAACGCGTGGGTGTCTGCCGGGACTTCGCGCATCTCGCGATCACGTTCTGCCGCGCCCTAAATATCCCCGCCCGCTATGTTTCGGGCTACTGCCTGGGACTTCAGCCGCCGGACCTGCACGCTTTCTTTCATGCCTATATCGACGGCCGCTGGGTCGTATTCGACGCCACCGAGCGCCAGCCGCGTCCCGCGCTGATCCAAATCGCCGCCGGCCGCGATGCCGCCGATTGCGCCTGGAGCACGTTTTACGGAAATGGCAGCACGAGGTCGATGACGGTGCAGGTGACCGAAGTCGAGGAGCCAGAGTAAGCGAATGGCGTTTCTCTGAACGCTGCTCGGTCTGCCGCCCGCTTGGTTTTGGCATCTTTCATGCAGGAACAAGCAGTGAGGTAATTTTACGTGTCTGCTGTTTCCACGTCGGGCTCTCCGGCGGTCAGTGCGGTCCCAAGCGGGAAGCCCCGCGTGCATATCGGCTATTTGGACGGCCTGCGGGCGCTTGCAGCGATGTTCGTCGTGCTGCACCATAGCTCGACGCAGTTCGATCTGACGCATGCGCCGGCGCCCTTCGCAGAGCTTCTGAAGTTCTTCTCCTACGGACATTACGCCGTCGACATCTTCATCGTCCTTTCGGGCTTCTGCCTAATGCTGCCGGTCGCCCTTGGCGATGGGACGATGCGCGGCAGCGCAGCGTCGTTCTTTCTGAAGCGGGCGCGCCGTATCCTGCCGCCATACTACCTCGCACTCGCCTTCTCGCTGGTCTTGATCTACTTCTTTCTCAGCCACGCAAGCGGGACGCGCTGGGACAGCACCCTTCCCATCACGAAGCAGGGCGTGCTGCTGCATCTTTTCCTGCTGCAAGACGTGGCGGGAAACTTCGAGATCAACTACCCGCTCTGGTCGATCCCGGTTGAATGGCGAATCTACTTCCTGTTCCCCGTCTTAGTGTGGGCGTTTCGGCGCTACAACCCTGTCGCCGTGACGTCGGTCACGGTGATTGCGTCTTACATTGTTTGGCTCGGCATCGGCCATTCCCCCCTGAACCGGTGGATCTCCACGTATCCCTCGGGCGTTTCGCCTTACTATCTGGGGCTGTTCGCTATGGGCATGCTGGCGACAAAGGCCGCATACTCGGGCGATCGTTCCCGCGCTTTTGGAAAACCTGCTTCGGCCTGGGCCGCCGCCACAGCCGTTTCCGCCTTCGTGGTCTTCGCCCTCTCAGCGTTCCCATTAGCGCTTGGCCATTCCTTGCCGCCCCAAGTGATGAGCCTTTTTGTCGGCTTGTTCTCCATGACTCTGCTCATCTGGGTTTCGATCAGTCCGCGCAGCTGGGCGGGCCGCCTGTTCGCATGGCGTCCGCTGGTGTTCCTGGGGACTTTCGCCTACTCGCTCTACCTGACGCACGCGCCATTGGTTCAGCTGTTCTGGCAGTATGTGATCCATCCACTGCACCTCAGCGATCTTGCCGGCTTCGCTATGGCGATCTTTGTCGGAGCGCCGCTCATCACCGGCGTCGCCTACGTCTTCCACCTCGCCTGCGAGCGCCCGTTCATGAACACTAAACCTCGCCCGACCGTCGCGGAGACGGAGCGTGACGCCGTGCTCTCACCCGCGCCTTAGCACGCCAAGGACCTTCCGCACGATGTATCTTATTCACGGTCAATATCGATGGAAAAAGCAGCGGATCGCATATCGCGGCGATTACTGCCTGACATGCGAAGGCCCGCGTCTCGCGGAGCAGATTCGCTCGTTCGATGTCGGGCATCTTTATTTCATTCCGATCCTCCCGCTCGGATATCGCAACCACTGGCACTGCAGTGCATGCGGAAACGATCCACACGCCCGAACGCGCACGTCTAAAGCGCTCCTTGTGGTGCTGGCTGTCGTGATCGTTTTATTCTCCGCGCTTGGCTGGTTCAGCGGGCCATTCATTCCGGTTCAGGATGCAGCCACCATCTGGGCGATACGGCTGATACCGCTGGCGATTTCGGCCGCAATCGTCGTCTGGGTCGTCAAGACCCCACCGATCCTCGGTCTCCAGGAGCTTTTGCAGACCGTCCCGCCGACACCCGTGGACCAATGCCTCTACTGCCAGGGCGGCCTGGATCGCGATGGGTTTTGCGCCAACTGCAAAATGCGCCGGATCCAGCTCGACCAGAGCTTTGCTCTCATGCGTTAAACGCCATGGGGTTGTTCTCCCCGAACCTGAGATGAATTTCTAACGATCGACGGTGAAGATCCCCACGCGCGCCCACTCTTCGCCGAGCAGTGGGTGCAGGGGTGTGGCGGCGTCGAGGGCGTCTGTGAGCAGGTCGCGGGAGATGGGCTGCTTGCCGTTTTTGTGGATGAGGATCTCCGTGACGTCGGGCGGCGCGAGGGCGATGACCAGAAGCTGGTCGTTGGCGCGGCAGACGAGCGGGAGATAATCGACGGGACCGCCGTCGAGGGTGGTGACTTTCAGAAAGCTTGCCGTCGCGGGGTCGGGCGCGAAGTCGCGCCAGCCGAGACGCAGATGGAGCATGTCGAAGTCCGGGCGCGCTTCGGAGATAAGGCTGCCGAGAGAGAGCAGGGCCGTGTGGTAGAGATCGGCGGCGCGCCAGGTATCGAAGTAAGCGGCGCGTGGGATGGCGCCGAGCGCGGCGAAGGCGTAGCGCAGGTAGTCCGGGTCGGAGTCCATGGCGTGCATCAGAAAGCCCGCCTTGGCGCATTCGAAGAGACCGGAGTGGTGACCGTCGGCGCTCAGGATCGGGGAGCCTGCGTTCAGCGGCCGGATGCGCAGCCATGATCCCCATTCGCGGATGATTGCGCGCATCTTGTCCGACGGCGCCTCGGCGTCCAGCGCCATCAGCGAAAGAATGGTTTGCGCGATATCCACCGGTGAGATCGGTTCATACTGGGGCATCCACTCCTGGATGAGATAGGCGGCGATCCGGCGCGCGGCTTTGATGAAGACCTCGTTTTGTGTGGCTCGATAGGCGAGCGTCATCGGCTGGATGGCCTGTGCGCCGTCCAGCGCGGCCGGATTTCCAAACACCTTTCCATCTTCGAGCTCCCCTTGGGTGGCGTGGACGGATTCTCCGCTGTAATAATCCTCGGAATTCTGCTTCAGCATCAGCCACTGGCAGATGTTCAGGCCCGACTGTTTGTAGAGCGGTTCGCCGGTGGCGGTGTGCAGCAAAAACAGCGCGCGCGCCATGCGGGCGTTCGCGGCGATTCCGTGCGTAGGTTCGCCGTTCGAGTCCGAGAATCCATCTTTGCCCCGACAATCCCAGAACGCTCCTTTGTTCGGCTCCGGCTGACCCGATCGCCCCATCACCTGGAAGTCCGTGGCGAAGCCTGTGGCGCCGAAGCGCACCAGACGGGAGATACGGTCGTCGGGATGGATGCGTCCCCAGTTCCAGAGCGTTTGGAGCGCCTCCAAAGAGTAGTGTGGGAAGCCGGCGTAAAACGAATCTTGATCGGGCGCAGGCGCCCGCAGGTAGAGGCGCTCGATTCCGATCGCGGCGTGCGCGTCGGGCGTCAGGAGGGCGTCGACGGTACTTTGTGGAAACAGTGGCCGCAGCGGGGCGACCGGGTGCAGCTGCGTATCCGCGATCCGCGCATAATGGCTCGCCAGCATGCGGCGCGCGTCTTGAGGCGACTGTGTCTCCGCCATGTCCAGCGCAAACTTTACGGGTTTGCCGCCGCCCATGGGGAACGAGTAGATCGTCGTCATGAAGCTGTTCTGGTTTTCGTCCCACGCGCCGTCGTCGTCCGCGCTGCTGAGCATGACGAAGCTAACGGCGTATTTATTGTAATTCGACCGGGCGACGACCGCGCAGTGTCCGCGCGCGGCGGCGGCTGGGAGCGACCAGAGCTCCGGCTTGTAAAGTGGGGTGTGCAGGCGCAGGCTGAGCTGGCCTTCGCGGCGCGGGGTCGTGCGGACGCGCATCTCGGCCAGAAAGCCGTTGTGATCGGCGTCCTGCGGCTTCCAGATCATTTCCCAGGAGACCGTGCCGCCATCCATGCCGATCTTGCGCTCGCCGCCGAAAGCGACCGCGCCGCCGCGCCGGGATTCATGCCAGCCGATTGTCAGCGGGTAGGTTTCGCCTTTGAGCGTGACGGACGCGACCGGGCGCATCGCCGTGGCGGCGATCAGCGGCGCGAGCACACGCCCGCCGCGTCCGCGTACGGAGACTTCCATTTGCCAGGTGCGGGCCCCGTCGTGGCCAGACGGAGTGAAAGCAACCCATAGGCCGCTCTTCTTCGCCAAACGGTACGAGACCGTTTCATCCATGACGGCAGCGCTCAAGGTTGTGTCTTACTCCTTGTTTCGATTTCGCTCAGACCGACGACGCGATACTGGCGAACGCTTCGATCTCCAGGCGCTTGGAGACTAATGTGTCACGCAGATCGTAAAGTGTCGCCTCGTTGATGCTGAAATATTCCAGCACCTTAGGGTCCACTTCGCGGATCATCAGATCGCCGCCGTTGCCGATATTGGCGCGGTGCGTGAGAATGTTCGCCAGATAGACGATGCCCGCCAGATCGAAGGCGTATTTGGCGCGCGTGGGGTGGTGGTGATATTCCACTGCCTCCACCAGCTGCGTGGGCAGGCCCCAGCGTGCGATCACCCAGGCGCCGAACGACGGGTGCGCGAGACCGATGGTGTGCTGCTCGGCGTCGTAAATCGAGACATTCTTGTCGTGCACGGTCTGCACGACCGTGAGCAAGCTGGACGGCAGGTACCGAGCGATCATGACCTTGCCGATATCGTGCAGTAGGCCGGCGGTGAACGCCTTTTCCGAATTGGGGTACCGCACGCGCTTGGCGAAGAGCTTCGCGGCGGTTCCTGTCGCCACGGAGTGCTTCCAAAGCGCGGGCATATCGAACCCGGTGCCAGAAATTCGGAACATATCGAAGACCGCCGCCGACAGCAGCGCGTTCTTCAGCGTGGCGAAGCCAAGCAGCGTAACAGCCTGCGGGATGCTGGTGATCTTCTGTCGGAATCCATAAAACGGTGAGTTGGCGAGCTTCAGCACCTTGGCGGCCATACCCGGATCGTTTTGGATCACACGGGCGAGATCGGCGGCGGAGCACTGAGGATCTTCGATCATCTGCATGACATGCAGAACGCTGGCCGGCAGCGTCGGCACATCCGTGACCTTTGCGAGAATTTTATCCAGGTATTCATGTCGGGTCATGAAACGCACTCCATTCGTCATCGCTCCGGAAGAATTCGCGGAGACACATTCGAGGATATTATCGGCAGGAGAGTGAGAATACCGGAGTGGAATTTGTAGGGGGGCGCAAAAGCCAATGGCCGCCCAGATTTTTTGGGCGGCCATTGAAACATTTGAAGTTCGGGAAACGACGTTTCCGCGTTGTGTCCGACGGTGAGCTTAGCTCGCCATCGTGGTCATCTGCGTGATTTTGGCGACTTCCGCCTGAATCTCGCTCAGTTCCTGTTCCGAAGTCATAGCGTTCTCGAAGAGACGAATGCTCTCCGGCATCAGGGCGAAGGCGTTCACGGAAATATCCGAAGCGACTTGGCGCCGAAGCCGTCGAAGTTCTTTGCGTCGCTCAATTGAGGCGACCGGGTAGTTGAAAAGTGCGGCGTTTGCTTCCACTGGTAATCACCTAATCCTTAAACGTCTTGCACAAAAGAAGATATTCAAAAGCGGGTCAGCCCCGCGTGAGTTCCTGGTTGGCGTCTTTGACACTCTCTATATAGCAAATGCCATGCCAAGTCTAGGAATGTGAGCGGAATCACAGAAAATAGTTTGAAATCTCGTGTGCGAGCGGCGTCTTGGAGCGGCGATGGTCCGAGTTAGCCACAGAGATATTCCCTGCGCCGATGCAGGATTAAGCCGGGCGACTTTGCCCGCTTTCCACATAAACAAAAGCTGAGCCCACGGCGTTCCCGCAGGCTCAGCTTTTGTTTTACTTTTTATCGACCGTTAACGGTGCTAGTTGACCCGGACACGCGCGCCGGACTTCAGGTTCTGATAGTAC
Source organism: Capsulimonas sp. (assembly GCF_039929585.1). Classification (NCBI taxonomy): domain Bacteria; kingdom Bacillati; phylum Armatimonadota; class Armatimonadia; order Capsulimonadales; family Capsulimonadaceae; genus Capsulimonas; species Capsulimonas sp. The sequence continues at coordinate 3,364 of NZ_JBDSQY010000356.1, read as the reverse complement.
TTATGGCCGTCGTACGTGTAATACTTGCGGCCGTTGCTGATGTAGGAGCTGCTCGACCGGTGGTAGCGCGCGCGATTGCGGGACGCCTTTGCCTGGTTCTTGCGCTCATCTTCATAGCGCTTGGCCGAATATGCGGCCGCCGCGCCGCCAAGAACCGCCGTGGTGGTGTCGCCGTTCTTCAGGCCATAGAGACCAACCGCGCCGCCGGCGATCGCGCCATTGCGCCAGTTGTTCTTGTTCTTCTGGCTGTCCGCGAAAGCCGCGCCCGGCGCGAGCGCCGTGAGAGCCATTATTGCTGTCGCCACCAGAACTCCGAAATTCTTCTTGCTGTTCATTGTTTTATCTTCCTTCCCTGGGGTCTTACTTGTTTCCTGAGACGCTGTGCACTCGCATACTGCTCCGCGCGTCCACTCATTCATCATATGATCACTTTTACCACAGGGAAGACGAAGTTAAAACATGATCATAAGTTCGAGACATCCCATACTTGAAGCGTTGCCCTTCCTTTATTCGTTCGTCCGCTGTTAGCGATCAGCCGCTCATCGGGCGAGAGAGCCATTTCCATCCCATAATAGTTTTCCGGCTGCGCCTGAAAAACTTGGACCAACCGATTGGATCGAATATCCCAAATTTGAATTCTTCCTTGCCAGCCGGAGCTTGCCACCAGCGGGCGCTTTCGGAAGAACATGATTTGGTGTGTCCATGGATAAACGCCGCCGCTATTCTGTAGAGTGTGGGTCAGAGTTCCAGAACCGACATCCCATAACTTCAGTTGAGTGTCGCCTGCAATCGCCAAGCTTTTGCTGTCTGGTGAGAACTCCATTGTCACACTGCGCGAATTCATGCCGAGAGTATCGTTGCTAAACTCGTGATAACGCTTCCATGTCCAGCGCCGAGCAATCTCACCTGTTCGCGCATTTCGCAATGTGATTTCGAGATCGGGACCCGGTATGGCGTCCTGGGATGAATTGAGATGGCTTGAAACATCGTTGTGAATTGTCGCTGTCGCCAGGAGTTTTGCATCGGGTGAGAAACAAAGGCCGCAAAGTGTATCCGTATAACTGGGTATGCCGCTGCTGTAGTGCGCGATTTGCGCAGGCGGCGTCGTGAAGAGAGTGCGTTTGTGACGAAGGTCGGTGACGCTTACGAGATTGTTGGCTTGACCGTAAGCCGTTAAGGTTCTCGATGCGGAAACAGCGGAAAAGCTACGCCTATCATCATAGTCCAATCGAAACGTGTCACGCAGCCCTGTGTGTTTCGGCTCGGCGGGAGGGTAATTTGGGATATCCGGCGGAAAATAGACAAGAGCGCCGCGCCAAACGTATTGCTTTGGGAACGTCGTCTCGCTCAGCGCCGTGTATTCCGGTGTATTTGGCGGTTGGTTTTTGAGCCACTTAGCCCACCGCTTGGTCCCGATATCCCAAACGAAGAGATCGAAACCTGTCTCTTCCAGGATGACTGCGCGACCGTCAGGCGAGAACGCCATACGATCGATCATCCCAAAACCATCTGAACTTGGGACAAGCGCAGCTTGGAGTGGGTGATGCTCGCGAACGTAACGAAGGCGCATACTCCATAGAATTCCGGCTGTGGCTGCTATCATTCCGCAAAATGATAGTATAAATTTCCCGCGCTTTGAGCGTATTGTCAACATTCTTTGTGTCTTTCCTTGATTTCTGATGGCGCCTACTTTGTCACCGTCCCACTTGCCTTCACGCTTCTTCCGTCACTTACAAATACAATGGCCCCGTTCGCCGCCGTTACATAAGTCTGCACGCCATGCGCCTTCAAACGCGCCAGCGTCGCCGGACTCGGATGACCAAAGCTATTCGTCCTACTGCACGAGATGGCGGCGTACTTTGGGCGCACACGTTCCAGCCAGGCGTCGGAGGTGGAGTTCGCGGCGCCGTGGTGGCCGCATTTGAGGACATCCGCACGGAGATTGGGATAGGTGGCGAGCATGTTTTGTTCGGCTTCGAACTGGGCGTCGCCGTCCAATAAGATGTGCGTTTTGCCGTAGGTGAGGAGAAAGACGGCGGAGTAGTTGTTCATGGTCGCGTTGTCGGTCGCGGTTCCGTAGGGATGGCCGGGCGGCGGATTGAGCGCGTCGGCGGTGACGCCGTCGCCGAAGTCGATATGCGTTCCTCGCACGACGCGTCGATAGGGGATGTGCCGATTGCGGACTTCGGTGAGAAATGCGGCGTAGGCGGGGGAGGGGAACGGGAGCGCCGTTCCATCGAGCACGGCGTCTGTGCGGACTTCGCGCAGAATGTCCGGCAGGCCGCCGACGTGGTCGGCGTGGGGGTGCGTGAGTACAATGGCGTCCAGATGATCGATTCCGCGATAGCGCAGATAGGGGACGACCGTGCGCAGGCCGACATGGCGCGGATCGCTGTCGTCATCACGGTTCGAGCCGCCGCCGTCGATCAGCATTGCGTGGCCCGTGGGCGTTTCAACAAGGATACTGTCGCCCTGGCCGACGTCGATCACCGTCACGCGCAGCTTGCCGGCGTCGGGATCGCGGGCGCAGGAGGTGAGGAGGCCGGCGGCAACCAGTATGACGAGAAGGCGGCAATATCGCAGCTTCAATTTAGCGTCACCGAAGAAAGATATCTGGCGATCCGCACGTCGTCCGCCTCGCGTACGACGGTGATTTTGGACTGACGCTTTGCGTGTCGACTGACGTGTGTGGCGATGCGCTTGATTTTTATGCTGCCGAAGCGCAGTTCCGTTTCCGGCGCGAGAGTGGAGTAAGTTCCAATACCTTGCACCAAATTGCGGTCAGTCACGACGCTCGTGCGCCACTGAATGCGGTGTATAAATACATGTGGCTGAGTTTGCTCGATGTCTATCTCGTGTTGATCCAATTCATCCCAGGAGTGTGCGAGGAAACAGAGAATGCTGATGAGTTCGCCGCTGAGCTGAACGTCGCTGTATTGAAGATAAAGATGGTAATATCCGGCTTGATCGCCACAGCAGAAGAGACGTATTTCCACCGTTCGCCGCGCGGCATCGATTTTGAGCGACCGGAATTGCGCGTCGCTCATTTCAGTCCAGGGGATATCTTGCAGACGCCGAAGCGCTGGCGTCAGGAGCGGTCGGATGCGCGCCTCGTGCTCGCGCATTTCCTCACGTAAGGATTTTTCTTTCTGAGCGATTGCTTGCCGCATGGGCTTGGGCAATTTGTCGAGTTCAATATTATCCAAAAGAGTGAAGCGCATCGATTTCCTTTACGGCTGCCCTCTGTGTCTATAATAGGTGAGACAGTTCGCTACACTAAATGCAATCCGTATCGAGGGCGGAGAATGGTCAAATCCGTTGGATTCTCACACCTTCAATGGTCGGCACGAAAAAGAAGATCGAC
>NZ_JBDSQY010000355.1:0-2927 GCF_039929585.1 Capsulimonas sp. | reverse complement strand
CAAATCCCATTGATCCAGAAACCGGTGAACGACGGGCGCTCACTCGCTTCGAAGAGATGCAAGAAGAAGCACGGACTAATCCCATCTGGTTTCCTGATGGCTCCAGTACCCAGGAGATCTTGCCCATTGAAGAACAGTGGCATCCAAAAGATAAATACGGTAAAGACGAAGGCGACTATATTGACGAAACGCCAGTATCGGCGGAGCATGCGGCAATAACCGAAGCGTTACTTCAAAAGATGCGATTAGAACTGGGAGATATTTATGACCCCCACTGGGTTGGTCCTACAGAGACAGACCACAAAAAGTCGATTAAATAAGGAGCAACACCATGTCGGACCTTTCGCCCAAGAAAACGCAGCGCGCGAACTAGCATTTACTTATCAACGCTTACTCGAAGGACTGATTGATGGCCAAATATTTAATCGTGAATGCAGATGATTACGGGATAGCGGCGAGTGTGAGCCAGGGGATCCGCGAGGCCCATCAGCGCGGCGTTGTCACCTCAACAACCGTCATGATTGGGATGGATGATGCCGCCGGGGCTGTACAACAGGCGATCCAGGAAACGCCTGATCTCGCTCTGGGGCTGCACCTGGTTACGGCTGGTAAAGCGATGAAGCCTGTGCTGCCGCCCGATCAAATCCCAACGTTGGTGCGCCCGGATGGATTATTTTATGATAATCCGGCCTGGGGGGAACACGCTACGTCCTTCAACCGGGATGAGATGATTCGTGAAATAAACGCGCAGTTTGAGCGTTTTGTCGCTGTGGCTAACAAACTGCCCACGCATATTGATAGTCATTATCACGCGGCCTATTTTCATCCCGCCTCAGTGGAGGCCATGCGGGCGCTGGCCCTTAAGCACAATCTGCCCATGCGTCACGACCGAGGTGTTGGTCAGTCCGTATTAGAAGGCATACAGCATCCGGTGAGCTTCCATGAACTGGATCATGATCAGCCGATTGAGGTCCTCCTCGGTTTTCTGCGGACCCTTCCTGATGGCGAGATTGTCGAGTTGTGCTGTCATCCGGGTTATTCCAATGACACGCTTTTTGATGTAGACTCTTGGACGACGGTGCGAGAAATCGAAGTGGCTTATCTGACGGACCCGCGTGTACAGGCAGTCATTGCATCCGAGCAGATTACCCTTTGCAATTTCGAGGTGTTCAAAAGATAGGTTCATGCATATGAGAAGATATCGTAGATGAATGATCCTGTTCCACCTGTGGTGATTTACGTGGATGTCGACGATACCTTCGTGCGCAGCTACGGCGCGAAGCGTATCCCAATCCCGGCGGCGATTGAGCATATCAAGGCGCTGCATCGAGAGGGCGGCGCCTTGATGTACTGCTGGAGTTCGGGCGGCGCGGACTACGCGCGGGCAAGCGCCGAGGAGTTTGGCGTGGGGGAGTGCTTCGCCGGGTTTCTTCCCAAGCCTCACGTTCTGATCGATGATCAGCACGTGAGCCAGTGGCGGCGTCTGCTGCAAGTGCATCCCTCCACCGATGTCGCGGCGACGGCGGAGGATTATCGGGCGCGACTGGACGGCGGGCGCTAAGTGCGACTGGCGATGGATTTACCACCAATTCAGCATTTTGGCGATCATCACGGCATGGACCGCGAAGTAACCCAGGCCGACGAACATATCGGCGGCAGTGGGGAGAAAGGAATCGTAGAATCCGCTCCCGGTCTTTTGCAGAGGCTGAGAGCATTGGGGGCATTTCAAGTCGGACGCTGGCTGTCGGTTGAGCCAATACGTCGTTCCGGTGATCAAGATTGCCAGAAGCGCCGCGTCACCGGCGATCAGGGCCATCGCCTGCCACAGATGATGACGCTCATATCGATGCGCCATGATGGGCAGCACGACGACGCACGACAGAACGATCAGGCCAAACCAGTAAACGATAGCGCTGCTGAACTGCTGAGAGCCTTCATAGCGACATTCGGGGCATCGATAGGTTCGAACCTGTCCCGAGAAGATCATTGGATATCACCATTAAGTCCTAACGGATCGCGACTTTCGAATCCACTCGCATAGGGCTGGACGTATCGATCTTGTACAGGTATCCGCCCGTGGCGATGAATGCTTCGTCTCTTGACGGATTAAACACAAGGGCCGGCAATCCACTCGCGCCTCCTTGAGGCGCGGCCTGGGCGGCGGGCAACGCGATCAGCGGTTTGAGCAGCAGCCCCCATAGGGCGACGGCGATCAGAGCGAGCAGGGCTTTCGTGGTTCGGTCCATGGGTGACTCCAGTGGTGTGAAATAAGATGAGAGAGCGCCATGAGGGACGCTCTCTCTATTAAGACACACGATCCCGGCCTTTGGTTGCATGGCCCGTTCGCCTTACTCCCGCTCGGCGGCGGGTGGCTCACGCGGAATCGCAGGCGGCTTGGTTGGCGCGGTGGATGTAGTCGGACATGGCTTGCCGTTCGGCGATGTCCATGCCGCCGATGTTTTGCTCTTCTTTATACATTCGCGCGAGTGTCGCGTGGATCTCGGGATTGCCTCCGGTGAACTCGTTCACCAGTTCTACCCAGCGCCGGGCGAGGGGGCGCACTGTCTCGCTGGCCGGATCTTCACCGGCATCCATTAGGGCCTTGACCTGGGCGATGAGGCGCGGCCATTCTTCCTCGACAGCGCGAATGCGGTCTTCGCCGACCGTTTGTTTTCGTTCTTCCAATTCGGCCAGTTGATCCGGCGTGAAATATTTCTCAGACATTGTGATTGCTCCCATGATCTTGAGGAACTCCTCGGCTGAGACCGATGGACGGTCGGCCAGCCGTGAGTCTACCGACGCTAATTGCGCGTACAGCTTTTGCTGCCGCGCGATCTGTTCTTTCAGGCTCGCCATGCGCATACGCAGGATATCGCGCGGTTCGACGCCGGCGCGGGACAGAAATTCCCGTGCCTCGTCCAGCGAGA
>NZ_JBDSQY010000354.1:0-27547 GCF_039929585.1 Capsulimonas sp. | reverse complement strand
TCACTTCAGCGCGCTGAAGGAAGCGGCGGGCGAAGAGGAAGCCGAGACCTCCGAGACCGAAGAGAAAGAGTAATCACTCTTAAAGAAAAGGCCCCCGTTATGCGGGGGCCTTTTTTGTTGTCAAATCTCAGGGGATAATCATGAGCATCTTGGGGATCACCGGCGGGGTCGCAACCGGCAAAAGCGCGGTCACACAGTTTCTCGCCGACCTGGGCGCGCCTACCGTCAGCGCGGATGTCATCGCTCGCAATATCCTGCTTCCCGGCTCTCCGGCCACTCAGAGCGTCCTGAGAGCGTTTCCCGACTGCCGCGACGTACAAGCGGAAATCCCCGCCATTGACCGCGCCCTCCTGCGAGCACGCATTTACAACGATCCCGAAGCGCGGAAGACATTGGAGAGCTTCACCCATCCCGCGATTATCCAAGAACTCCGCAATCAGATCGCGCAATGGCGAGCTGCGAAGGTCCCCCTTGCCGCCGCCGAGATCCCATTGCTCTTCGAAGCTGGCCTGGAAGATCTGGTCGACACGATCGTCGTGACGTCTTGTTCCGACGAGATACAAATCCTGCGCCTGCGGGCCCGCCTTGGGATCGACGAGACGGAAGCGCGGCGGCACTTCGCCGCCCAGTGGCCGCTTGCGGAGAAGGTCGCGCGCGCCGATGTCGTGATCGACACCAATGGCGTGCTGGACGACACCTGGCGTCAGGTCTCCGATCTTTACGTGCGGCTGACCGCGCTTTGACACCGTTTCCGGGCATTAGGTATAATTTTCGCGCGGCAAAGAAGCCGCCCCAGTTCCGTGAGGAGAAGTCGAGTTTTTATGTCTGATACGCAATCCGCCTCGCACCGAGGCTTTACCCTTTGGTTCACCGGCCTGAGCGGCGCCGGAAAGTCCACGCTCTCCAGCGCCATCGCCGAGCAATTCCGCACGCTGGGCTATCGCGTGGAAGTTCTGGATGGCGACGAAGTGCGAACGCACCTTTCCAAGGGCCTCTCATTCTCCAAAGAAGACCGCGACATCAATGTCCGCCGTATCGGCTACGTCGCGCGCCTGCTGGCCCGCAACGGCGTGATCGCCATGACCGCCGCTATCTCGCCTTACGCCGACGTCCGCGACGAGATCCGCGCCCTGCACGACACCGAAGGCGTCCCATTCATCGAAGTCCACGCCCAGGCCACTATCGAAGCCCTCGCCACCCGCGATGTCAAAGGTCTCTATAAGAAAGCCCTCGCCGGCGAGATCGAACACTTCACCGGCGTCACCGACCCTTACGAAGCGCCGGAAAACCCCGAAGTCCGCGTGCGTACGGATCAGCAGACTGTCGCCGAATCCGTCGAGCAGATTTTAACTGAACTGCGCGCGCGCCAATTAATCCCAAGCTAACAACGAAACCACCATGATCCACGCCCTCCTGCTCGCCGGACTGTGCGCCTTCTCAGCTCCCGCAATCTACAGCGAGGGCGTTCGGCGTATCACGCCTACGAAGTCTCATGCGCAGCATCCAGATCCCTTTCAAAACCTGAAAGCTCACTACGTCTCAAGATCGAGTGGGATACTCTTAATCTGGAACGGCGGACGCGGGCGGCTTGAGCAGACAATCAAATTTCCGGCTTATGATCTCGAAAAAGTTGGAGATGATACGGGGGGATGGTGGCTCTCAGATTACAAGGACGCTCCACATCGCCCAAGAGCATTTCGGTGCTTTGATGCCTCGCTTCCGTTACTTGTATTTGTCGCCAAGCGGGAATCCGGGGTTTATGGTATCCAATCCCCAATTATCTATGCCTTGCATCACAATCGTTGGGAATTGCTTACAGTCAAACCCAGCTTAACGGAATTTACCGACCGGGGTTCTTTCTATCTTAGTGGAAACAAACTGTACGTTTGGGATTACGCCGCGGATGATCGTTATGCGCATCAAGCGCCGCAGCGCTATTGGCTGAAAACGTTCCTCATCAAGAGAGATCGCTTAGTCAAGATGCACACTCTCACGACATCTCATCGCTACTCGATTATCGAAGAATATCCCCTTCCGGCGAACTATCCGGCAGAGAAAGATCCGCTTCGGGAATTTGGATTAAGATGGCGCTGGTGGGGCAGGGGACAAACGGCGCTCAAATTGCAATAAAATCGGGAGATGACGATGTTAAATACTCTGCTTCTGCTGCACGCACTTAATTCCTCTCCTGCGCGTTGCAGTGATAATATCCGTCGTGTCACTCATGTCGTCCATACACGTCATGCCCGCGAACCGCATGTGTGGAAGGATTTGAAAGTACGTGCGATCCCTGAGCCAGGCGATTCTGGTTTAACAGCTGGAGAAATATTGAGCTGGCAAGGGCGGCGTGGCCGGCTTGAACAGCGGGTGAAATTCCCAAAATGCATTGAAGAAGATCCCGATCCAGAGATGCCGCCAGGCTGGTGGTTGACGCAAGAGCCTATTGCCGCACGCCAGCCGGAAGCTTTTCTATGCTTTGATGGGCCTTACCCACTGCTAGTCTTTGTCGCGGGACGCGCGTCCGGCGTTTACGATGTCCAATCGCCGCTCATTTATGCATTGAGTCATGACCGCTGGAAATTGCTCAATCCCGATCCGCGAGTGACGGAATTTACAAATCGCGGATCATTTTATATCCGTGGAAATCGGTTATACGTATTTGATTACGGTATGGAAGAAGGATATTCGCACGGAGCCGCGCAGCATTATTGGCTGGAAACGTTTATCATCAAAAATGATCGCCTGCTGAAGCAGCATAGTCGCATGACTTACCATCGATACAAGACATGGGAAGGCCCAGACCCACTGCGTGAATTTGGCCTGAGATGGCGCGATTGGGGAGAGGGCAGGGAAGGCATTAAGATTTCGGGTGATCGTAACTGAAAAAAGCGCTTCGCAAATGCGAAGCGCTTTTTTTAATTCACTGTCTTGCTTGATGAGATGCCTCTGGATCGAAACGGAATGCGATCAGTAACCCGTTTGCGGGTTGAAGCGCAACTGCCATAGCTGGGCGTTGGAGTTATTCGCGTCCCATTCTTGAACAGGGGTTCCAATGCCTGTTCCGCCATTCTGGTCGTCCATCACCCAGCCGTCTGAGAAGGTGACTTTGTAGCAGCCTGGGAAGGTGGATGAGGGCGTGAAGGTGAACTTCTGGCTGCCGCCGTTGTACCAGGGGTAGAGCTGGTAAGCGCCGCCGTGGCTCTGTGAGACCGTGGATAGGGTTTGGGAACTGCCGGTGTAGTATGCCAGTGACCAGACGCTGTTCCAGAAATTGCTGTTTTGGCCGGTGCAGCTGAGCGTCCAAATCTGGTTCTTGTTGACGCTCGTCCATTGGTTGATGTGATCGCCGGTGTTGGGAACGCCGTCCGCGACGGTGGCGGCGTTCAGAAGCAGGCCGCTGTTGATGTTGGCGAGCTGCACCATATGACCGCCGCTGTTGGGAATGCCGATGCCGTTCAGGATCTCAGTGGCGCCCCAATTGGAGCCTGGTCCCCAGGCAAGGTCGGGCCAGTAGAAGCCGCCGGTGGCTCCGTTCCCTACAGCCCAGTTGAAGAAGGAGGTGGAGGAGTGGTTATTGCTTTCGATGCCGGGCATCACATGGAAGCCGCCGCCGAATGCGGCGTTCCAATTGCCGGGATCGTTGCCCGCGCCGCCTTGATAGCACTGGAGGTAAACGAGGTCGCAGCCGCTTCCCAGGTTGTGCTTGAGCTGCACCCAATAGTTTTGGTTCGTGTAGGGCGCCAGCGATACTTTGAAACCGCGGCCGTTCAGGAGCTGGCCGAAGGATGTCGCTGAGGCGACATCGTAGGTTTGCTCGTCATCGAAATTGATCGCGTCGATCCCTGGGACCGCATTCTTGAGCGCCTGGAAGTTTCGGTACAGGATGCTGCCGGATCCCGTGCCCTGGGAGGCGATCAGGTTCTTGATATTGGTAAAACTGGCGTCTCCCCAGCCGCCGATGCAGACCTCGTACCGGTAAACGGTGGTCGGAGGCGTCTTGAGGGCGTTTACGTTTGGCGACCAGCTGGATGAGCCAACGTAGGTTCCGCCCGTGACGAGTGTATTGCCGCTGTAAGTAATGTCGCCATTGCTTTGGACGCTGATGGCGAACATAATCAAGCCGTTCCATCCAGAAGTTTTGAGACCGGAGACGGCGGAAGAGCCGGTGAACTGATAGTAGTCACAGCCATCCGCCCCGTAGATCGCCGTGTAGGCCGCCTGGGCGGGCCTGGGCGCGCTCAATGTCAGTACAAGCGCCGCAGCTGACGCCGCGAGCGCAGCAATGCGCCGCGCGATTTGGATCAATGTCATAGAGTTCATCCCTGGTTCCTTTTGCTTTTAAAATAGCAAATGTATCTATGAGAACATTTGTTGCATATAGCATCATTGGGCTACATCTCATCATACAGGGAGCGTAAGGGGACGTCAATTGGGCAATTGTGTCTGGTTGTGTCATTTTGTGACGTCAGCACAACAAAAAAAGCGCCTCGCAAATGCGAAGCGCTTTTTTCTTGGTAGCCCGTACCGGGATCGAACCGGTGGTTTCCTCCTTGAAAGGGAGGCGTCATAACCGCTAGACCAACGGGCCAGATGTAGAGGAGTATACCCTCCGCCGCTTGCTATGTCAAGACATAGAAGCGGCGGAGCGTGGAAATTTTAGTTGCCGCGCGGAGCAAGCGCCATTGCCCGCATCTGGGCGGGGAGGACGCGGCGCGCGCCGGCGTAGTGGTTGGCGTAATAGGATTCGCCCAGGCTGTCTTCACGGACGCCCTTATGCGAATTGGCCGCATGCACGAACTTGCCGTTGCCGGTGTAGATGCCGACGTGCGAGATGCCGTGCTTGTAGGTGTTCTTGAAGAAGACCAGATCGCCCGGCTGCAAGTCGCCGGAAGCGACAGGCGCGCCGTTGTAGTACTGCTCAGTCGCGGTGCGCGGGAGATCAACGCCGCCCGTGTGGCTGAGGATGTACCGAACGAAGCCGGAGCAGTCGAAAGCGCCTCGGGAAGTGCCGCCCATGCGGTAGCGGGCGCCGCGCATCGAATATGCTGCTTCGACGACGTTGCCGCTGGCGAGGGCGCGGTCCTGCATCGCGACCTTGGTCTGATGGGCGCTCTTGTTTGCCTGATGCTTTGCGACGAGCAAGTGATGCTTAGCCTGGATCTTGGCGAGCTTCGCTTGATGCGCGGCCTGCTTCTTGGCGAGGCGCAGCTCGTGAGCCGACTTGGGCTTAACGGCCACAATGGTGCGAGTGTGATTGACGGTGTGGGCGAGCTTAATGGCTGCTCGGTGGGAATAATTGCCGGCGGTGATGACCGCAGCGGGTAATGAGTGCTTGTGGTGAGAAGTCTTCGCGAAGGCGGGAGTGAGCGAGACGGTGAAGCTAGAGACGGCGAGAGCGACGATGACTGCGGACTTGGCAGCCTTGTTGAGTAGGGTCGTAGGGCGCTTGCCCTTTTTTTGAAAAATCAAAAGTACATGTTCCTTTCGAACGGTTCTTTGAGGACGCACATATCGTCTGGTGAGACGGAGTGCAAGGCGTCGGTGGAGACTTTCGAAAAAGACTTCCAAACAAGCTGTGCAATTCGTACTAAATTTCACAACTTGTCTATCATATCCCAATGACAATCATTTGTCAAGGTAAAAATACCGGTTTTGTGTTTAAATCGGCTAAGTCTCCGGGTACCTACATCTAATTGTGGCGAATATGCGGAGAAAAATTAGAGCAAAAAAATCCCGCTTTCATTCAAAAACTGAATGAAAGCGGGATTTTCGACGCGGGTTGGGAGAGTTACTTGACTGCGCTCAAATCATCGCTGGCGGCGCCGGCTTCGCGCTGATAGTAGCCAAGTTCCGCGAGCAGGTCACTCGGGTCGGTTTCGAAGAACTCGGAAATCGCGTGAATAAACTCGGCGGACGGCGTGGCGGAATCGGCGGCCGGCGTACAGCTTGCGGCGTCTTGCATCTCGGTGTTCATGTGTCTTCTCCTCAGCGTTGAATGAGCGTTGTCAAGGTTTCGGATTTTTTTAAGCCCGGCAATGCGATGACAGCCGAGCCATTTTTTCATGCCTTTTGATCAAAATCGTCTATAATATACCATGGATCGAGTGTATTTCAACCGGAAGTCACGAAATCCGGTAATATTTCCATTGGTCTTTTCGGTATAATAAGGACGCATGTCACTGGACGTCATCGATAACCGGCGGCTGCGTCTCGCAAGCCGCATTTACGACCTGATCGGGGAAGGCGCCCACGCGGCGCGCTTCGCCGTGGGCTACCTCTTTTTGGACGGACTCGTTCCCTTACGCGAGCAGATCGAACATCTGCATGAAACCAATATCCTGATTGGAAATGTTGTCAGCCGCGTCAGCGAGGAACAGGTTCGTGTCGAGGCCGACGCACGTCTGCGTGGTGGCGAGGAATGGGTGCGCGATCAGGAGGACATGGCCTCCACGCTGCGCAGCGCCCACGACTTAATCCTCGCGGAGACGGCGCTGAACCTGCGCCGCACGATTGACAGCCTGCCGCGCTGCGCGGAAACACACGCGCTTTTGCTGACCCTGGCGCGCCGCATCGCCGACGGCGGCCTCAAAATTCGCCTTTACACCCACGGTTTTATCCACGCCAAGGTCTCTCTGATCGATTATCCTGAGGGACATACGTGGGACAAAGGAATCGCAGTGGTGGGATCGAGCAATGTGACGCTGGGCAAGGAAGGACAGCCGACGGAGATGAACGTCGTCGTGCGCGAGCCTGACAACGTGGCGGATTTGAGCGCGTGGTTTGAGGATCTGTGGTCACAGTCCCAAGACTTCCACCGGGTGCTCTTCGACGAGCTGGGGCAGTCCTGGGCGCTGCAAAAGAACGCATTCGATCTCTACGCGCCCGCCGGCCGCTGAAAGCGCCATGGGAGTGTGGGCGATCGACTGTTATTTAGTGGTGGACTTGGCGGCTGGAAACATCGGACTTGCCATGCGAGTTCGAGGGGTTTTGGGTCCAGCGGTGATCGGCGTCCTCAGCGGGCGCGCGGTCATCCCAGTCGTCCGCAACGGGACGAGCGCCGTATCGAGTACGGACTTCTTGCTTCTGTGTATTTAAAGCGGCGTCGTACAGGGCTTCCGCCTGTGCGGGCGGAATATGCATAAGAGGCTGTTTCATAAAGACCTCCTCGTCTTAAATGAGCCATTTTCATTATACCGGCGATTTTCCGGGTTTTTCATATTGGGTTGCCAAATTTCGACTTATTTTGCCGAATATTTCGGCTTCCACGAACGATTATTAATGATTATCGGTGAATTCTGATAATATCTGTATCCCAAGCGAGCAAACATGCAAGAAACGCCAACGATGACTCGCGAAGATCTGGATGCTCGCCTGGATGTCTTGCCCAACGGATCGGCGGTTTTGGTCATTGGCGGCGTAGACACGGGTAAGTCGACCTTCGTGCGCGAGACGCTTTTGCGGCGGTTCGCCGCCGGCGCCTCCGTCGGCGTTCTCGACTGCGATCTCGGACAGGGGGAGGTTGGCCCGCCAGCGACGGTCGCTGCGGCGATCACCCCAGTTCCGGGAAGCGCGGAAGTGCGTGGACTTCGGCAACTGGACCCAGTCGGCGCATACTTCGTCGGCGTCAACAACCCGATACGCCATGTCCTTTCTCTCAGCGTCGGCGCCAGCCAGATGATGCGTCTGCTCCAAAAGCGCAACCCAGACCTGATTCTCATCGACAGCGGCGGCCATGTCCGTGGGAGTTCTGCCCGCGAACTGCATCGCCGCGTCGCTGAGCTTCTGCAGCCCCAAGTCATCGTGGCGATCGAACGCGGCGATGAGCTGGACCCGCTTGTTTCTCAGTTCCGACATCTGCAATCGCCTGAAATTTGGAGAATAGCCCCAAGCCCCGAGGTCGGCCGCAAAACCACGGCGGCGCGCGCCACGCACCGAGCCGCGCGTTTCCAGGCTGCGCTGCTCGACTTCAAGGAGATCGCCGTCCCATTCGACGATGTCGATCTGATCGGGACATGGCTTGGCGCGGGCGTTCCTATGCAGCGGCACCTGATCCAATTTCTCAGCACGTCTCTGCAAGCCCCAATCATGCATGCCGAAACGCTGCCGGGCGGCGCCCTCTATATTGTCGCGAAACGGGAGGGGTGGGATACCACAGAGCTTGCGGGGATCGAATCAACCTTCAAGACACGTTCTTTGACGATTGTCGCGGCCCAAATGTTCGCCGGGCTGCTGGTCGGCTTGGTCGATACACACGGAGCGCTGATGGATCTTGGAACGATTGCCCGTATTGACTTTGAACGCCGGACGCTGACGATCCGTTCCCGGACCAAGAGGCCCGCCGCGATCGCGCAGATCTGGTTCGGCAGACTTCGATTGCAGGCCGATGGACGCGAGATCGGCGAAGTTCGTCCAGGAGACTTATAGGTCGAATAATTTTAGTTGAAATATTTCAATTGACAAGCAGGAATGTTTGCGGTCGATGGGGAACAAACGGGAGGCGTCGCAACGATTGCGACAATGCGTCTTCATAAAGCAAAGAATATCGTATAGAGGAGAGAAATCATGGGAAATTTCGTTCCCCAAAAGTCCGACAAGTTTACATTTGGTCTTTGGACCGTGGGCAATCCGGGCGCGGACCCGTTTGGCGGGCCGGTGCGCACGCCGGTCACACCGGTCGAGCGCGTGCATAAGCTCGGCGCACTTGGCGCGTGGGGCGTCAACCTGCACGACAACGACCTGGTGCCGTTCGGGGCGTCCGCGCAGGAGCGGGACCGGATCGTCGCCGAGTTCCAGCAGGCGCTGACCGATAGCGGCGTTGTCGTGCCGATGGCGACCACCAATTTGTTTTCGCATCCCGTCTTTAAAGACGGCGCGTTTACGTCTAACGATCCCAAAGTGCGCGCGTTCGCGCTGCGTAAGACGGTCGAGTCGATCGACCTCGGCGCGGAGCTGGGCGCGAAGATCTATGTCTTCTGGGGCGGCCGCGAAGGCACGGAAGTCGATGCCTCCAAGGACGCCGTCACGGCCCTCAAGCGCTTCCGTGAGGCTCTGGACTTCTTGTCGGAATACACGATGTCCCAGGGCTATGGCATGAAGTTCGCACTTGAGCCCAAGCCGAACGAACCGCGCGGGGATATCTACCTGCCGACGGTCGGCGCGATGCTGGGCTTTATCAGCACGCTGGCGCATCCAGAGATGGTGGGCGTCAACCCTGAGTACGCCCACGACACCATCGCGGGCCTGAACTTCTACCACGCCGTGGCGCAGGCGCTGGAGATGGGCAAGCTGTTCCATATCGACCTCAACGGCCAGAAGCCGGGCCGGTTCGATCAGGACCTGCGCTTTGGCCAGGAAGACTATAAGTCGAACTTCTTCTTAGTGAAACTGCTGGAAGACTACAAGTACGACGGCCCCAAGCACTTCGACGCCCACGCCCTGCGCACGAGCGACCCCGCCGATGTCTGGGAGTTCGCCAAGGGCTGTATGCGCTCGTATTTGATCCTCAAGGAAAAGGCGCAGCAATTCAACGCGGATCCCGAGATCCAGGCGCTCTTGCAAGAGATCAATGCCGGCGACAGCGCCGCCGAAACCGTCCTCAGCGCCGGCTACTCCACCGAGAACCTCGCCGCCCTGAAGTCCCTGGATCTCGATCCGGAAGCGCTCGCGCTCAAGCCTCTTCCTTATGAGAAACTCGACCAGTTGACCTTCGAACTTCTCTTGGGCGTTCGGTAGTACCTACTGTAAATAACAACAAGGCGCCGGCGGTTAAAACCGCGCCTGCAAGTGCGCTGAAACCCACCTGCGTGGGTTATACGTTCGTAAACGTGACCGCTTTACAAAACGCATATTGTAGACGGTATCGCCTTGGATCATGTAGTCCGCGAAGGCGGACTTCTGCGCTCTTGGAGGCGCGGTTTCAACCGCCAGCCGCCTTTTTGACCTTCGAACTTCTGCTCGGCGTTCGGTAATTTCCTCTCAACAACGGCGCTGATCCGAAGATCAGCGCCGTTGTCCTCAATCCAGTAAATCGTTTCGAAGCAAGCGTGACGCTCCCATTGTATCGGTCGTGGTGAGAGTGGCGCATTGACATTTGGCCCCTTTCGTCAGGTATACTATGGCGAAAAGCGATAGGGGTAGCGAAGTTTTGGAACAGACGATCACGTTGGGTGGAAACAAAAAAGCGCGACGCGTCTATGGGTTTGATGAAGTGGCGCTGGCGCCTTCCGCTCTTTCAGTGGATCCGCGCGATGTTGACGCGAGCTGGGAACTTGGTAAGCACCGTTTCTCCATTCCTGTCATCGCCAGCGCGCTGGACGCCGCAGTCCATCCCGCCCTCGCCGTCGAGATGTCCCGTCTCGGCGGTTTTGCTGTCTTAAATGGAGACGGCGTACAGACGCGTTACGAAGATGCCGAAGCCATTCTGCAGGAGATCGCGGAAGCGCCCTCCGAAGGCATCGTACAAAAAATTCAGACCATTTACGCGGAGCCGATCAAGGAAGAATTGATCGCCCGCCGCGTCCAGGAAATCAAGTCCGCAGGCGGTATCTGCGCCATCTCTTCCGTTCCCGCGACCGCGCCGCATGTGGCGCGCGCCGCTGTGGAGGCTGGCTGCGACATCTTTGTTGTGGCCAGCCAGGTGACGAGCGTTCGTCATTACTCCACGCATACCGAGGTTGTCGATCTCGTGAAGTTCATTCAAGATTCTCCGATCCCGGTGATCGTCGGCAACTGCGTGGGCTATGGCGCCGCGCTGGAGCTGATGGAAGCGGGCGCGGCGGCCGTTCTGGTGGGCGTCGGCCCCGGCGCGATCTGTACAACGCGCCTCGTTCTTGGGCTTGGAGTTCCGCAGGTTACGGCGACCGCCGACTGCGCTGCCGCCCGTGATTTCTACTTCGAGCGGACCGGCAAGTATGTCCCGATTATCACCGATGGCGGCATGCGCACCGGCGGCGATATCTCCAAGGCGATTGCGAGCGGCGCCGACGCCGTGATGCTGGGCTCCAGTATCGCCGCCGCTGAAGAAGCGCCCGCGCGGGGATACTCGTGGGGAATGTCGACGTCCAGCGCCGACCTGCCGCGCGGAACCCGCATCAAGACGAATGTGATGGGGACGCTGCAGGAGATACTGCTGGGACCGGCCCACAATGATAACGGCACAATGAATTTGGTCGGTGCGCTGCGCATGTCGATGGCGTCCTGCGGCGCGCGCACGATCCGTGAAATGCAGCAAGCGGAACTGGTGATTGCCCCAAGTATCGCGACTGAGGGGAAAGCGCAGCAGCGCGCTCAGCACGTAGGGCAGGGGCGCTAAACAATATGTCTACAGACCAAACCTCCGGCGCAGCGATTGCGCCCGTGACTCCGAGTGAGTTAATCATCGTTCTCGATTTCGGCGCGCAGTATACGCAGCTGATCGCTCGCCGTATTCGCGAGTGCCACACTTACTGCGAAATCCTGCCGTACGACGTTCCTATTGAAACCATCAAGGCGCGGAACCCGGTCGGGCTCGTTTTCTCGGGCGGCCCGTCTTCGGTCTATGAAGCCGGCGCTCCCAGGATCGATAAGGCGATCTATGATTTGGGCCTGCCGATCCTCGGCATCTGCTACGGCATGCAGAGCATGGCGAACGACCTCGGCGGCGTCGTCAGCATGGCGACGCTCAAAGAGTTCGGCAAAACTCGCCTGGACGTCCTCGATCCGACGGTTATGTTCGAGGGACTCAACCGAGACCTGATCTGCTGGATGAGCCATGGCGACACGGTGGAAGCTCCCCCGCCCGGATTCACCATCGCCGCCGCGACGGATAGCTGCCCTGTCGCCGCTATGTACGACGCCGAGCGCCGCTTCTACGCCGTACAGTTCCATCCGGAAGTCGTTCACACTCCCTGGGGCACGGAGATCATCCGTAACTTCCTGGAGAAAGTCGTGGAGACGCACGGCCTCTGGACGATGGGTTCGTTCATCGAGCAGCAGATCGATCTGGTCCGCAAGCAAGTCGGCGAGAACCAAGTGGTCTGCGGCCTTTCCGGCGGCATCGACAGCTGTACCGTCGCCGCTCTGGTCCACAAGGCGATCGGCAACCAGCTCACCTGTATCTTTGTCAACCACGGTCTGCTGCGCAAGGGCGAGGAAGACGATGTGCGTCGCAAGTTCGCGGCCGCGTTCAACATCAACCTCATCTATGTTGACGCCGTGGAGCGCTTCGTCGGCAGGCTTGCCGGCGTAACCGATCCCGAGCGCAAACGCAAGATCATTGGTGAAGAGTTTGTGCGTGTCTTCGAAGAAGAGTCTTTGAAGCTGACCAACGCCAAGTTCCTGGCGCAGGGCACGCTTTACCCGGATGTGATTGAATCCGGCACTAAGAGCGCCGCGAAAATCAAGACGCATCACAATGTCGGCGGCCTGCCCGAGAACATGAACCTGAAGCTCGTCGAGCCGCTTCGCTTCTTGTTTAAGGATGAAGTACGCGCGGTGGCCGAGGAACTTGGACTTCCGAGCGACATGGTCTGGCGCCAACCGTTCCCCGGCCCGGGCCTCGCCATTCGCATTATCGGCGAAGTGACGATGGAGCGCCTGCACCTTCTGCGCAGCGCTGACTGGGTCATCATTGATGAAATCAAGCGCGCCGGTCTGTACCGCAAAGTGTGGCAGTCGTTTGCCGTGCTGATTCCGATCAAGAGCGTCGGCGTAATGGGCGATCAGCGCACCTACGCTTATCCGATTGTTTTAAGAGCCGTCACCAGCGAAGACGCCATGACCGCCGAATGGGCGCGTCTTCCCTACGAAGTTCTGGAACGAATCTCCAGCCGTATCGTCAATGAAGTACCGGGCGTCAACCGCGTCGTGCTCGACATCACGAGCAAGCCGCCGGCCACCATCGAGTGGGAGTAACATCCTCCCATGGATCTGGCCCGGTTTGAACCATTCGCGCGAGAAAACGTTCCCAATCTGATCTTCGTCACTGTCAGCGGCGCGCACCTTTATGGGTTCCCGTCGCCCGACAGTGATGTCGATCTGCGCGGGGCGTTTCTGGCGCCGCTCAGTACGTTGATTTCACTTTCTCGCCCTGTGGAGACATTGGAGCCGAAGGGGTGGGTTGATGGACTGGAAACCGAGATGGTGGCGCATGATCTTGGGAAGTACTTACGTCTGCTGATCAAGCCCAGCGGCTACGTACTCGAGCAGATCTTTTCGCCCTGGGTGGTGCTGACGTCGCCGGCGCACGAAGAGTTAAAAACTTTGGCGCAGGCCAGTTTGAGCCGCCGTCTGATCCGGCACTATCGCGGTTTCGCGCTCAGTGAGTGGCGCGCCTATCAAAAATCGGATGATGAGAAGACCGTCAAACGGCTTCTCTATTTGTTCCGAGTTTTGATGACGGGGATCGTCGTGCTGAGCGAAGGCGTGGTAGAATCCAACTTGACCGTGCTCAACGAGCGCTTTGGTTTGGACCTTGCGTCGCTGATTGACGCAAAGGTCCGCGAGCATGTGCTCATGACGGCTGACGACGGACCGTATGTCCGTGAGATCGAGCGATTATTCGTGCAACTGGACGAAGCGGCGCAGAAATCGCCGCTTCCGGAAAATACTCCGAACCGCGACGCAATCGAGGAATTTCTCGTTCGACTGCGTCTGCAGCAGGTAAGTTTGAAACAGTAGGGGAAGGTTAAGCTGATATGGCATCGGTACAGATGGATCTGGAAGAGGATGTGGCGGAGGTTCTGCTGACGCAGGAACAGATCGCCACGCGCGTCGCGGAGCTTGGCGCGCAGATTTCCCTGGATTACGCCGGGAAGGACCTGATGCTCATCTGCATCTTGAAGGGCGCCAATATCTTCCTGGCGGACCTGGTCCGTCAAATCACGATCCCCGTCGCTTACGACTTCGTGGCCGTCTCCTCTTACGGAGCGGATACGAAATCATCCGGCGTGGTCCGTATTTTGAAGGACTTAGACGAAAGCGTCGAAAGCAAGCATGTTCTCGTGGTCGAGGATATCGTGGACACAGGCTTGACCCTGCGTCTTTCTTACTTGCTGGAAAACCTGCGCTCGCGCCGCGCCGCTTCCGTCAAGGTCTGCACGCTGCTCGATAAGCCCGTCCGCCGCCGTGTGGACGTTCCGGTCGACTACTTCGGCTTCAAGGTGGAAGACCAATTTGTCGTCGGCTATGGCCTGGATTACCAGGGTAAGTATCGCAGCTTGCCGTATATCGGTGTGCTTAAGCCCGAGATCTATGGCGGCGGCTAGCCACGGAACTTTTCTAAGGATTCCAACGCCAATCATTTTTGGTTGAAAAATCCGCGAACATGGTATAATTAGTGCAAGAACGCTGGGGAACATGCATCTCGCGTGCTCCCCAGCCTCGATTCGTCATTACGTCCATCTCTTTTTGACATAATCCCCGTTCCCGAATTCTGATCCAAAATTCTTTCAAATGGTCTGCCCATCCGATGGGATACGACCGACTGTAGAGGCATATGCGAACCACCATGGCACACGAGGACATCGAATCCGGCGCCGCCCGACCGGAAAAAGACAACGGCGCCCCCCCGCCGTCCCAGAACAATGACGGAGATGCGCCCGCGCCTTTGATCCGATCCGGAGTTTTGGAAATTCTGCCGGATGGCTGGGGCTTCCTTCGCCAAAACAACTTCGATCCGAATTCGCAGGATATCTATGTGGCGCAGGCCCAGATCAAGCGGTTCGGCCTGAAGACCGGCGACACGGTTTCCGGCCAGGTTCGCCCTCCCAAGGACACCGAGAAGTATTACGGCCTTCTGCGCGTTGAATCCGTGAATGGCGTTTCTCCCGATCAAGCCCGTAACCGCGTCAATTACGACGAACTCATTCCGATCTATCCCAATGATCGTTTAGTGCTCGAAACGGATGCGAAGAATCTCACCGCCCGAGTCATCGATCTGATCGCTCCAATCGGTAAGGGCCAGCGCGCGATCATTGTCGCGCCGCCCAAGGCCGGTAAGACCACCATTCTCAAATCCATCGCGAACTCCATCACCCAGAACCACCCGGAAGTCGTACTGATGGTGCTGCTGATCGATGAGCGCCCGGAAGAAGTGACAGACATCCGTCGCTCCGTGAACGGCGAAGTCGTCTCCTCCACCTTCGATGAACTGCCTGAAAACCACATGCGTGTGGCGGACATGGTTCTGGAGAAGGCGAAGCGTCTGGTCGAGTCCGGCAAGGATGTCGTAGTGCTTCTGGATAGCTTGACCCGACTGTCGCGCGCCTCGAACCTGACGGTCACGCCGTCCGGGCGCACGCTCCAGGGCGGTTTGGACCCGGCGGCGATTTACCGGCCGAAACGATTTTTCGGCACCGCCCGTAATATAGAGAATGGTGGCAGCCTGACGATTATCGCCACGGCGCTGGTCGAGACCGGCTCGCGTATGGATGACATTATTTTCGAAGAGTTCAAGGGAACCGGCAACTCCGAATTGAAGCTCGATCGAGAGATCGCCAACCGGCGTATCTTCCCGGCCATCAACGTCAAGGAATCCAGCACCCGCAAGGAAGAGCTGCTCTACGACGATGAGAGTTTGAAGGCCGTTTACCAATTGCACCGCGTTCTGGCGGGACTGGGTACGGTGGAAGCGACGGAGCTGTTGATTGACCGCTTGAACAACAGTAAGAGTAATAAAGAATTCCTGCGCACGGTCAGCAAGACGGGACGACGTGACGACTGACGCGTTGGCGCGGCGCCGGCCCTTATTTAGGAAGCGAGGCATCGGTTGGCAAGCGACTTCGATAAACTGTTTGGTGATGATTGGCGGCCGCAAGATCCGGAACCGGAAGGCTCACTGGGGGGGCGCATGGGCGGCGAAGGCAATCCCTTAACGCCGGACTCCTTTGAAGGATCGCCGGAAAACGGGTTTTCTTCCGAGACAGAGAACCGTACGCCGCGGTCTCTCAATGAAAAAGAGATCAAAGTGGTGAACGTCTACGTTCACCAGGAGCAGGGCTCCCCCGCGCAGCATTTTGTACTATTGCGCGACAACAAAGGCCGCCGCGTTCCGATCTGGGTCGGCCAGTTCGAAGCCTGGGCGATCATGATGGCGCTGGAGGGCGAGGCGCCCGACCGGCCGATGACGCACGATCTCATTAAGCTGGCCTTAGAACGCCTGGACGTGAAGATCGAACGCATCACCATCGACGATCTCTGGAACGACACGTTTTACGCGAAGATCAATGTCGTGCGCGCCGACGGCAGCACGCTGGACATCGACGCTCGCCCGTCCGACGCCATCGCCGTCGCGGTCCGCGCCCACGCGCCGATCTACATGGCGGAAGCCGTACTCGAAGCGACAGTACGGCCGGATTAAATTGAGACGGAAAGACGCCATCGCTGCTCAGCGATGGCGTTTTTTGTTTTTTACGAAGCGCCTTTCTCCGTTTGACACAAATATTTCCCTCCGGTATAATATTCCCATCAAGTCCCGCGCCCTGCACACGTCACGATGAACAAAACATCCCCCCTGAGCCTTGTCCTGTTGCTGTCTTTCGCCGCCTCTGTCTGCCAGGCGAGCACGGTCACTAAACGGCTGGCTCCGGGCGTGACGCTGACGCAGGAAATCGACACGAAAACTCCCCTTGTCATCAATGTCGTCTCGGTCGATCTCACGGTGGCGAGCGTGCATCCCGAGGTCGCGATCGGGCAGGATAAGATCGCCGGCTCTGACGTGACCAAGGGACGAGAAGATGTTGCGCAGATCGCCAAGCGGCATCGGGCGCTGGTGGCCGTAAATGGCGATTACTTTCCTTATACGGGAGATCCGCTCGGGGTCGGAATCCGCAACGGGGAGATCTTCTCGGAACCGTGGACCGGGAACGCAAAGGGCGGGCCGCGCGCGGCGATGGGCATTACCGACGACGGCAAACGGGCGCTGTTTGACGTTCTGGGGTTTCTGGGCGACTTTCAGGCGGCTGATGGCCAGCGTGTGGTGATCCGTGGGATCAATCGCGCCGGCGGGCCGGGAGAGATCGTCGTGTACAGCAGCATCTATGGCGACGCAACGGCGAATAAACCCGGCGGAACCGATATCGTGCTGTCGGGAGTCAATCTGCCGCTGCGCGCCAACAAGATGGTTCAGGGCAAAGTGGAAGCCGTGCTGGCGTCGAGCAATGGTGTGACACCGATCCCAGCCAATGGGCTTGTAATTGCCGGCGCGCCGGGAGCCGGATCGAACTTTCTGTCGGCGCATGTGCATGCGGGAGACACTGTGGGGTTTGTCCTGGGGGTGGGGACGCCGAATTCGCTCACCTCTTCCGTGCAGGTAGCAAACCTGCCGCGTGAAGGCGATCTGCCGTCACGGGCGGGAGCCGGGATCGATCGTAAGGCGTTTCTTTGGGGGCGTATCTCCCACGCGATCGGCGGGGGGCCGCGCCTGCTGGTCGGCGGTCAAATTAGCGTGGACGGCGCTGCGGAAGGGTTCGATTCGAACTTCACCGACAGCACTCATCCCAGAACCGCCGTGGGGACGAACGCTGAGGGAAGCCGCCTTTACATTGTTACGGTCGATGGGCGTCAAACCATTTCCAAAGGCGTTTCCCTGGCCGCCATGGCGGCGATCATGAAGCGATATGGCGCCTCGGAAGCGATCAACCTGGACGGCGGCGGCTCGACATCGATGGCGGTTGGGGGTATAACGATCAGCAGTCCAGGTGGCGTGGGTGACGAGCGCCCCGTAGCGGACATGCTCTTGATCGGCAGTGATAAACCTTACATCCAAACGGCGCCGGAGCAGCCTCTGCTGCCGGTTATGGAGATCCAGCCGGAAAACGTCGTGGGGATGCCTCCGGCGGCGTTTGTGCGCGGCCCACAGGTCGTCGCGGCCGCCTCGACGCTTCCCATCGGCGGCGTTACGACGCTGAAGATTGTGGATGGCGCCAAGACGATCAAAGGCGACGCCGCAGAAGTGATTTGGCAGGGACCAGCGTCCGGAGGCGCGGGCTTTGTTGACCAGAGCGGCGGATTTGTGGCGCTCGCGGCCGGAGCCGCAAAGATCACCGCGCTTTACAAGGGGCAGCTTTACTCGACGACAATCACCGTCAGCCCGCCGGTCGTCCCCGTGACCGACATTTACGCCGTGCGCGCCCGGATCGCCGCCGATCCGGCGAGCCCGACGCGGCGGAGCGTGCTGTCGGTGCAGATTTTGAATGGGGCGCAGAAGCCGGGACAGGCGATGCCTGTCCACATCGAGGTGACCGGAGGTAAAGCCGACCGTGTGGATGCGCCGACGGACGCTGACGGCGGCGTGACATTCCGGATTAATTGGGACAGTGTGGCTGGCGGACTTGTGACGGTGTCGTCGGGAACGCTGGCGTCGGTAACGATAGGACAGCCAAAATAATGGAAATCGAAGAGAAGATCGAAAAAACTGAGAAAGTGGAGAAGGCGGAGAAGCCGGATCTCCTGACACTCAAAGACATACGCCACGATAGCCGAGTGCGCACGTATATCACACGCGCCAACGAACAGATGCAGGCGATTGGCTACACGGAACATGGGCACCGGCATGCGGGTATCGTCTCGACCATCGCGCGCAGCATCCTGACGAATTTAGGCCGCGAAGAACGAGATGCGGAGCTTGCGGCCATCGCCGGTTATCTCCATGACATGGGATGCGTCGTCAATCGTATCGGCCACGTCGAAGCGGGAGCGCTGATCGCCTATACGATCCTGACACAGATGGGGATGTCGGCGGGGGAGATCGCAACGGTGATCGGAGCGATCGGCAACCACGAAGAGCCGAACGGCGTCCCGATCTCGGCAGTCTCGGCGGCGGTGATTATCGCGGACAAATCCGACGTGCACTTCTCACGCGTTCAGGTCAGCGATCCGATCAAGTTCGATATTCACGACCGCGTCAATTACGCCGTCCAGAAGTCTTACCTGCGCGTGGACGCGGCCACGAAGTCCATCATCCTAGAGCTGACGATCGATACGCAGCACGCTTCGGTCACGGAGTATTTTGAGATTTTCGTGCTCCGTATGGTATTATGCCACCGAGCGGCGGACTTCCTGGGATGCAAGTTCCATCTGAATGTGAACGGCGTCAACCTTTAATTGCTGTGACCTTGCCAGTTTCTGGTAGAACTGCGAGCATTATCATGAATACATCTGGGTATAATCCGGACATGGAAGATGATGAGGAACTGACGGACGAGACAGTGATGCTGACCCGCGCGCAATGGGAGGACCTCATGAAGTCCATCCAGAGCTTGTCGCAGGCGAACGCGCGACTCGTGGAGACGATCGCGTTTCTTCTGAAGCAAAACCTTGCGCGCGGCGCCGCCATGGCGGAAGAGGAGAGCGTGAAGGCCGCCGTGGCCGAAGGCGATCCTTACGATCTCGCGGCCCTCCGCCGTTTGATGGGAATCGGCGACTAGCGTGCGTCCGATGCGCTAATCCAGCGCATTCACGGGAGCCGCCGCATCCATCAGATCGTTCTTGTGAGAGAACTCTGGGAACGAGGCTGCGCCCAGCGTAATCGTGAACGGGTGCGGCATGGCGTCACGCAGTGCGATCAGTTGTGTGATCAAGCGCTTGCGGACGATCTCTTTGGTCGTGCCCGTATGTGGCAGCATCGCTCCGATTTCGTGATCCCCAATCCTCGCCACTAAGTCCGAACGCCGCATGCACTCATTGACGGTCTGCGCCACCTGAGCGAAGTAAGACGCTTCCGGCAGATCATTTCCCACCAGCACCCGCACTACGGACAGCTCCAGTTCGTGCCGCTTTGCCCGTGATACTTCTTCTTCCAGACGCGCTTCGAAATAGCTTTTCGTGTAAAGACCCGTGACGGCGTCAACGACCGTTGTGGGGGCTTCGTCGTAGTCGTCCGCCGCGATCGGTCCCAGGCTCGCAATTCGTTTTCGGCGTCCTTCATGCTGAAGCGCGGCTTCGCGGACGGCGTCGCTGCGGAACATCTGCTGCAGTTTGCGCGCCGAGTTTTTCAGAATATGTGAGATATAGTTGTTGGAGACGCCGAGCGCGCGGGCGATATCCGTCTGGCTCCGGTCCTCATAATAGAAGCTGTAAAGAACCTTCTGCTCGATTTCTTTCAGCCGGACAAGCGCATTCTCCAGAACGACCCGGTCTTCGATGGGAAGTTCGGCAGTGGTAGCGCGCAGATTGCTTTCGGCGACAT
Source organism: Capsulimonas sp. (assembly GCF_039929585.1). Classification (NCBI taxonomy): domain Bacteria; kingdom Bacillati; phylum Armatimonadota; class Armatimonadia; order Capsulimonadales; family Capsulimonadaceae; genus Capsulimonas; species Capsulimonas sp. The sequence goes on along the minus strand of NZ_JBDSQY010000354.1, from coordinate 7,383 downwards.
GTGCGGCGGGGCCGCCAGTCTCCTGAGCTTCATCGAGCGAGGTCACGGCGAAGATGGCGCGCGTGGATTTGATCCGAACGATCTCGGATTCCGCTAATCCCAGCGACTGGGCCGTTTCCTGATCGGTTGGCTCGCGTCCAAGTGATTGGGTAAGCGTTTCAATCTCGCGCCGGACTTTCTGCGCCAGTTCTTGAAGCCACGCCGGCTCCTTGATGATCTGAACGCGGTCCCGGAGAAAATGGCGAAGATGACCGTCGATATGGTGGGTGGCGTAGGTAATCAGCTTCACGCCGCGGGTTTGATCGTACTGATCGATCCCGTGCATAAGTCCCAGGAAGCCTTCCTGGATCAAGTCCTCCAAGGGAACAGCGGCGCTCATGAACTGGCGCGCCTGCTTTTGGACAAGTGGCCGGAACTGCAGTACGAGCGCTTCACGCGCCGCCGCCGCATCGGATCCACCGGCTTTATATTTGATCAAAAGTCGGCGCGCCCGCGCTTCATCGTCCAGGCGGCTCGGACTTCGGCGTTCCTGACCGTCCCACTGTGAAGGACCTGCTGCTGCTGTTTCTGCTCCCATATCCCCCCAATTCCTTCGCCGTCCCTGGACTGATACCTTCGGGACCGGCGAAGAACAACTTACAATTCGATCAATGGATGGACGTTACTAGTTTGAAGATCGGCGCCATGACGGAGATGGCGATAAAACCGACCACGACGCCCATAAAGACGATCAGCAGCGGCTCGATCATCGACGTCAATCCCTTGACCATGGCGTCGACTTCATTGTCGTAAAAATCCGCAACCTTCGTCAGCATTTCCGCCAGGCGGCCTGTTTCCTCGCCGACATCGATCATATGTGTGACCATCGAAGGAAACAACCCGGACGCCGCAAGCGGATGGCTGATCTTCGCGCCTTCGCGAATTGCGTTGCGCGCGTTATTGATCGCATTGGCAAGCACCGCGTTGCCTGAAGTCTCGCCGATAATCTCCAGAGACCGCATCATCGGAACGCCGGACGCAATCAGCGTTCCAAATGTCCGGGCGAAGCGCGAGATGCTCATCTTCAGCACCAAGTCGCCAAAGATCGGCAGCTTGAGCTTCAGTCCATCCAAAACGAAGTGGCCTTTGACTGTCTTGTCGTACTTCTTGACGGCGACGATGGCGCCGGTTACCATGATGATAACTAGCCACCAGAACTTTTGCAGCCAATCGCTGGCGTCGAACAAAAACTGCGTGGTCGGCGGCATTTCCACGTTCATTGAGATGAAGATCTCTTTGAACCGCGGCAGTACGAAGAGGAACAAGGCGACGACCATAATGCCTGCAAAGCATAGTACGATGATGGGATACATCATCGCGGACTTTACTTTGCCCTTTATTTCCATTTCCGTTTCGAGAAATCCTGCAAGCCGATCCAAAATGATATCGAGAATACCGCCAATTTCCGCCGCGCGGATCATGTTGACATAAAGTTTGCTGAAGACGTGGGGATGTTTGGCGAGCGCGTCCGTCAGCGATAGGCCGCCCTTCACATCTTTCTTGGTCGCATTGATGACGCCTTTCAGTCCCTCTTCCTTGATCTGGCTCTCCAAAATGTCCAGGCATTTGATGATGGGGATACCGGCGTCGATCATGGTGGCGAACTGGCGCGAGAAGACCACCAGCGCCGGCAGCTTTACTTTCTGCGTCTTCGATGCGAACTGCAGCTTGAAGCTCGCCTTTGCTTCGCTGACGGAGAGAATATGGAAATGCTGCTCGTGCAGGCGCGACATCACCATCTGCTCGTTGTCCGCTTCTATTTTTCCCTTGACCTCGCGTCCGGACGGATCAAGGGCGTCATATACAAATGTTGCCACGGAATAACCTCCTGAAGAGCGGCGGGGCGTACGATTCCCGCACAGGCCGCGTCTCACGACGCCGCCGTCTTCATTATCGGTTTATTCGTGGGAAACCCTCACCCCCGGCCCCTCTCCCGGCCGGCGGAAGCCTGGGAGAGGGGTGTCCAAAGATCACGGCCCAAACGTTGCTGCGCGCAATGCGCTCAATTCGTTTGGGCCAATTGTTTGTCGTTTCGGGATTACGAGAACCACGTTTGGATTGCGACCCTTGGACATCCCTCTCCCAGGCTTTAGCCGCCCGGGAGAGGGACCGAGGGTGAGGGCTATCGCCTACGCCCCAGCGCCTTTCGAACCACGCGAGCGGCGCTCGCGCCGGAGGCGCCGAAGACGCCGCCGCCGGGGTGGGTGCTCGCTCCTGTTAAGAAGAGGCCAGGGATGTGGCTCTGGTATTCGGAGAGTTCAGGGAGGGGGCGGAAGGCGAACATCTGGTCCAGGGACATTTCGAGGTGCATCACGTTGCCGCGCAGCAGTCCAAGGGTACGTTCGAGATCGAGAGGGGTTTGGATGAAGCGCTGTTCGATGGCTCCGCGCATGTTGGGCGCATAGTCGTAGAGGGTTTCGCAGATGCTGTCCGCGACTCCCTCGCGGACGTCGTCCCAGGAACGGCCGTCGCGGCGGTCGTAGGGGAAGTATTGGGACCAGAGCTGGACGATATGCTTGCCTTCGGGGGCGAGCGTGCTGTCTAAGGCGCTGAAGGTCATGGCGAGAACGGGCGGCTTTTGCGATGGGCGGCCGCCGGCGTAGTCGGCGTAGGCGTCCATTAAATATTCGGGGGTGGGGCAGAGAAGCTGCATTGCCTGGTGGACTTCATGTGGCTGACCGGCGCCGTAATCGGGCAGCTCGGAAGCGGCGCAGCGGACGGTCATGCCGAAGCCGTTGCCGACATTCAGGGCGTCCAGGCGTCGTTTCAGATCGTCGGGAATGTGCTCGGGCGCGAGCAGCGTGCGCATGGTCGTCATCAGATGGCAGGCGGAGACGACGGCTTTGGCCCGGTATCTCTGGCCGCCGGCCTCAACGCCGCAGGCGCGTCCGTTTTCCACGAGGATCTGCTCGACAGGAGCGTCGGTGAGCACTTCGCCGGCCTGGGCCTCGAAGGCGCGGCGCATCGCGGCTGTGAGCGCGCCGGAGCCGCCCCTGGCGCGCCAAGCGCCTGTCTCGTGCAGAGCGGCGTGCCAGCCGGCGAAGGGGCCGGAGCCAATCTCCGTGGGTGGCGGTCCCGACTGCGCCGCAAGCCACCCCAGCGCCGCGCGCATCTCCGTACTTTCGAACGTCTCATGCAGCAGACGGCCGTATCCTGACAAGATCATGCGCAGGGTGTCGCTGGTGTTTCTTCCGGGAGATTTCGCCATGATGACGTGGCGTCCGAAGTTCGCCATCGTCGGCGGCTCCTGGAACGCTTTGAACACGCCGCGCGCTACCGGTCCCCAGCGCGTGATGAAATCTTTGTAAGCGGCCGCGTCGCGCGGGGAGACCTGGGCGATGCTGGCGCATGTTTTGTCGAGGTCACGGTGGAAGCAGATCGCGCGTCCGTCCCGCAGGGGAAAAGCCGCCCACGGGTCCATCTCAATATAGGAGAGACCATAACGCGTGAGTTCCAAATCTTTGACGATCGGCGTCTGGTGGATCATGATATGGACGGACGAACCGATGTCGATCTTGTATCCCGGCCAGATCTCTTCGGTGCAGACCGCGCCGCCGACAATCGGACGGCGCTCGACGACCAGCACGCGGTATCCGAAGCGCTGCAGGTAGCAGGCGCAGACGAGGCCGTTGTGACCAGCGCCGATGACGATGACATCATAGGTGGGGGAGGGCATGGGGAGATTGTACCAGAGCGGAAGAACAAAAGACCGGGATGCGCGATTGGCGCATCCCGGCCCATGTTGATCGAATCGTTTCTCTGGTCGTGTTTACAGCGCCGCGCCCGCGAGCGCGCCCTGAACGTCCACAGCGCCGTCGGCGATCAGCGCCTGGCGGACACGTGTGGCGTTGGCGGCGTCGGCGTGGACGCCAACAAGAATGCCGCCGGTGCTAAGTCCGGTTTCATATGTGCGTGCGGTTTCCTCGGGGATGCCCGCGCCGACCAGGCCGCCGATGATGCCGCCGCCCAGGCCACCGGCGCCCGCTCCTGCAAGCGCCGCCGCCAGAGGACCGGCGACAAGCGGGATAGCCGCGCCGCCGGTCGCGGCGATGGCCGCAACGCTGCCGGTAGCGGTCAGGGCCGCGACGATCGCGCCCAGCGTTCCGCCGATCGCGGCGCCGACGCCGGCGCCTTCCGTCGCCTTCGTGCCGGTTGCTTCCGCGAATTCGCGGCGCGCCGTCTCGTCACGAATAATCACACTGATATCGTTCTGACGATATCCTAATGCTTCCAGGTCAGCAACCGCGCGCTCCGCCGAGGCTCGGTCGCGAAATAAGCCGGTAATCAGATCCGCCATGATCGTTCTCCTTCTCCTCCGCCGTCGTAATTTCTTTCCGTGCATGACGGGCTAGGAGGATATCCACGATCATTTACCCCGTTTGGCGACAATCGAAAACTTCGTTTTTATCATGCCTGCTCGCTGTTTCGATGAAATTGTGGTTTTTGAGGGGAGCCTCGTAGTGTTACCAGGGACTTGGCATTGATTATGCTTAAGATTCCAATGATTGCACAAATACCGGATATCTCGCGCCGGGGCTTGTTCTCCCAACAACGACGTTTTGTCTTTTATCAGTATTTGCGACAATGACAATCCATAGGAGGATTTATGCAACACAGAAGTTTACAGCAGGCGCATAAGATCATTGGCGCAGTCGCCATGATTTCCTGCCTTGGCGTGGCGGCGGCGAACGCTGTCCCGATAGTCCCCGGAGCAACAGTGCTGGTTCCCGGAACGACTTCAGCAGCTCGACCGGAACTCGCAGGATCCATTATCCGCGACGAAGCGATCCCGTTTCAAATTACGTCTTCGACCGGCGCCGTGCTGGCGTCCGGAATCGTTCAGGACCGTGTGATCCGTGAAACGACCGCCGGCTCGCTGGATTTCTATGTCCATGTCACCAACAAGGCGTCGTCCACCGCAAATTTGACGCTGGTGACTCGCTCTGACTTTGGCCCCGTCCTGACGGATGTGGATTGGCGGAGTGATGGCGGCGGAACCAAAGCCCCGCTAACGGCCTGGCGCAGCCCCACAGCCGATACCATCGGCTTCTCATTCTCGTCGCCGAACAATCAGGTTACGCCTGGAGCCGATACTCGATTTTCACTGATCAAGACCAACGCCCGTTCCTATGTTGTGACTGGCGTCACCACGATCCAAGCGGTGCTCCCAACCGGCGCGATCGCCGGCGTGGCGCGTGTGGTCACCGCTACGCCGTATCGCGGCACCGCCGCGGCTACTTACCATATCTTCACGCTTGGCGCGCCGGATCTGACAACCAGTCAGGTCGCCGGCTTTGCCCGTCGGCGTGGGCTGATTGCCGGAGGCGGCAACTCGGACAAACGGCAGCAGACGTTCGTCGACGGCGACGGCAGTGTTCGCATCATCAGCGACTTCAGCGATGGCCGCCTGATCTTCACTCCGAACCTTGCGCTGGCGACCGGCGCCGCTCCCGATCCGCGCGCCGCGTCCAAGAATGCGTTGGACTACCTTCAGGAGGTCGCGCTGCTTCCCGCCGTTCGTATCGGCTCGCTGGAGCCCTCCGATATCGTCACCACGGCGCGAGGAACGGGTGAAGCGGTCGGAGCCAAGCCGAAAGGGACGGATGTTCTGCGCACCGTCAACATCATCCATCGCGCTGACGGACTGCGGATCGATGGACCGTACTCGCTGCTCTCCGTCGATCTGTCGAGCGCCGGCCCCGTCGGCGTGACGCGCACGATGCGCCCGCTGGCGTACGATACCGCCAAAGTCGACTGGAAACCGTACAGCGAAGCCGCAGCTGAGTTCAGCAGAAAACTAGGTGCGCTGATCGGACTTCTGCGGAAGACTGACCCTAAGATCACTTATAAGTTGATGAACTACGATCTGGCGTATGTCGAGCAGGGACTGAAGTTCGTCCAGCCGGCTTACCGCTTCCAGGTGGAGTTTCGAAGCAGCGAAGGGGATCTCAGCGGCCAGACGTTTGTCATTCCCGCTTCCAATACGCCGCCTGAAGCCATCAATGATGCGCCGATCAATCAGAACCCCGCGACCGAACCGGCGCGGACAGGCGTCGTTGCGCATGTCGGCAGCGGCGCGTCTCCGATCGACTACGGTATCTATGTCGTGCGTGGCGATGACCGCTTCCTCGACGACGCCTGGCGCTTCCATACCAATCTGGAAGCCGCCAACTCCATCCTGACTCCCATCGGTTACAAGCCGGTCCACTTCAACCAGTATTTCTGGGATTACCCGTGGCTTTGGGAGAACTGGCCGGCGGGCGGTATTGGTGACAACAGCGCCAACTTCGTCGGCAAAAACCAGGTCGTCCTTTACGAAGGACATGGCGCGCCGTGGGTCTCCACGACATACAGCAACAACGCCGACCTGATCGATTACCGCACGCTGCCAGGATACGGCGGCAACAACGGGAAAAACGGCAAGACGGCGTTTATCATCTGGCACACCTGCGATTCCATTCCCGCCCCCGGCGATGCGTATTCCAACTACTACCAGTCCCCGGCGGGACCGTTCGATATCTGGTTCGGCGTCTTCAAGGGGCTGCGCGGCACATACGGCGCCCGCACCACGGTCGGCATTTACAACAACGCCGGTCCGGCCTTCGCCTTCGCGGCGGGCCTGGGAATACCGAACCTGAACGCATGGTTCAATGCGAATAACGCCGGCGGACACAGCGGCGGCTGGAACTACGGCTCCGCCGTCATCCTTGCCGGTCACGAAAACGACCGCATCTACGACAACGCCGCTGGCCCCAGCGCCGGCGCCCTGACCATATGGTGGCAGCACCCCTAGTCAGCATCGTCTCACACGACGAAGCCCGCCCCGCGCTATGCGCGGGGCGGGCTTTTTTCGAACCTCTTCCAACTGGGAATCTATCGATCCGTCTTCAAATCCGCGATCTGCTGCGCAACCGTCTTCCTTGGCGGCAGCGCGACGCGCTTAGTCGTATCCCATGTCGGTTTAACATGACGCTTTATCATATGGTGAGGCTTTGGCAGCTGAAGCATCCGGGGTTCTCCTGCCTGCGCCGCCGGTCGAATGGCAGGCGCAATGTAGGCGCGAACGACGATACTCGCTATGGATAGCAATAGCACCAATGGAAACGCGAGCGCGGTCTGCTTTGGTTTCACGAAATTTTCTCCTGCTAATTCTCTCTATACGTTGAGCGAACGAAATTGTGTCATCTGCTCCGTTGAAGATGATTAGGCTAGCCTTATAATTGTCGAGTCTCATGTCATTATGAACAAGTGGGGATGGCGTTTGAGGAGCGCATGTGGTAGTCTTCTTGGTAACCACACCAAAGAAAATCAACCACATGCACTTCCATTCTAACGCATCCACCA
>NZ_JBDSQY010000353.1:0-9003 GCF_039929585.1 Capsulimonas sp. | reverse complement strand
GCGATCAGGTCGCCATCTTGAAAGCGGGTCAGGTAGTGAAGCAGGGCAAGATCGACGACCTGCTCGCCGCCCCCGCCACGGTGCAGATGCGGATTTTGAACCAGAGCCCGGCGCTGATGCGCGCTCTGGGAAGTTTGGCGCGGACGGTGGACGCGCAGGGCGAGATGGTGACAGCCAGCATCACGGAAGACGGGATCATCCCGGATTTGGTCGCAGCCGTCGTAGGAAGCGGGGGACGCCTGATGTCCCTCGTTCCGATCCGGGAATCACTGGAAGACCTGTTTATTCGCGTCGTGGAGACGGAGGGAGCCGTATGAACGCTGTTTGGACCCTCGCCGGTCTCACCATCAAAGAAGCGATCCGCCGCCGCGTGTTTATTGCTTCGCTATTCGTGGCGCTGATCTTCGTGCTATTCGCTGTCATTCCGTTCCACTTCGGACGCGGCGTCGAGGGGTTAGATCTTCAGGCGATCCAGGAGCGGAACGCCAAAATCCTCGCGTGGCTAGGCTGCGGCGTGATCAAGTTCTTCGCTTCGGTGATCGCGGTCACGCTGGCTGCCGGCGCGATTACCGCCGAGGTCGACCGGGGCGTGCTTTCGATTGTTGCTCCCAAACCCCTGCCGCGCGCGTCGATCTACCTGGGCAAGTGGATCGGCTTGCTGACACTTCTCGCCGCAAGCGTTCTGATCTGGTCACTGATTTTGGTCAGCGCGATCTACATTCAGACACATGTGTTCTTCCCACGGGTCTTCGTGGGTATCCTGGCGACATTTCTTTTTCCCATCCTGTTCGCAACCCTGACGCTGTTCTTCTCATCGTTTGCGACCCACGCGCTCTCCGCGGGCTTGGCGCTGATCGCAGCGGGGATCGCGCTCGCCGAAGATATGCTGACGGGGCTAGCGCTGATACTGAACGCGCCGGTGCTGAAGACGATCAGTCAGATTGTCGGCTATATCGTACCACTGGGCAAGATGAACCACTGGATCACGCGCGGTCTGGGCAATGCGGGCTTAGATGTCAGCGCGATGTCCTCGTTTGGACAGAAGGCGGTGGAAACATCGACCGCCGATATGGTGTATATCCTGTTCTACATCGCGGCGGCCCTCGCGGCCGGCCTGTTCATCTTCCAGAAGCGCGATCTGTAAATCTTCCATGGCAGCCCGCCGGGTGTCGTATTCTTCTGCGTTTGCGACTCTCGGCGGAGCGTTATGGATGTTCTCTCTCCAGCGCTATAATTTCCTGTAATTTTCCACACACCTCATTCGTCTGCCCGGGATAGCTGTGTTATAATAGAATGCCTGTCGGAATTACCGGCCCTACGCAGGCAAGCGAACTCCAACGCAACCATTACTCAAGCTCATACGGAGACTGTCCTCATGAAGAATATTAACCTTACGTTCCGGCGCTCGCGCGCGCGGATCGCCGTCCTGGGGGCCGCTCTGCTGCTGCCCGCCGGAGCCGTTGTGGCCGCGCCGGCCACAACCTGGATCGGCGGCTCGCCTCCCGGATGGGACGCCAATGGCCCCGTGAACAGCTGGAGCGATCCCAGCAACTGGTCGAGCGGAATCGTTCCCGGCGATGGGACGCAGGATCCGGAAGATGTCACAATCGGGCAAGCCGGAGATTGGGCTCGGCACGGCGGCGATCACACGATCAATTCACTTTCCAATGCCGGAAAACTGGATCTGCTCGATGGAAGCTATCTGACCGTCGTTGGCGGCGTCTCGAATGACGGACTCATCACCGCAGACAACAGCTTCTCCAATCTCGATATCGGCGGCGACCTCACGAACAACGCGACGGGTAACATCACCGCCAATTATGTTTGTAACTTTGGGGTTTCCGTCGGCGGCGATTTGAACAACGCCGGACATATGGGCGCCCTTTACGGCGCCGGCCAGCAAAACTTGCTGGGCATCGGCGTGACGGGAAATATCAACAACACCGGAACAATCGACAGCAATTACGGCGGCGCGACCGCCCTGCTATCGCAGACCGGCTCCCTCACGAACGACGGAACCGTCGGGGCCACGCACGGCGGCGTGACATTAGTCTTAGCAAATGGGATCACAAATAACAACGCGATCTACGGCAAGTTCGGAGGCGGGACCATTCTCTCGTCGCAAGGCGATATCCTCAACAACGGTTCGATCGAATCGTCCTTTGGCGGCGAAGTCGACGCCGTGACGACTGGAAGCTTCACCAATACCGGCTCGGTCAGCGCGATCAACGGAACATTGGTCAGCTTGGAAGCCGACAGCGCCGTCACAAACGCCGCGACCGGGACCGTGAACGCATCCCTGTACGGCGAGGTGGACTTGCTGGGCGGCGACAACATCACCAACCATGGCGCGATCTCCGCGAACATGGCCGGCGTGGTCTTTATCGACACCACCAACGGCCTCGTCTACAACGATGGGTCGATCATCACAGAAACCGACGGCGGCGTAATCGTCACGGGCGACTTGATTCAGACCGGCGGTCAGACGAAGATCAACGGTTATCTCGATCTGAGCCCGACTTGCGGCTGCGGCGGCAATAAAGATGGAACTTTCTACCTCGAAGATGGCTCCCTGGGCGGAGGCGGCGAAATCTACGGCTCGGTCGTGCAGGATGGCGGGACATTCGCGCCCGGCGATCCGACCACAACGTATATTACCGGCGACTACGAGCAAAACGGCGGCGTCACCAAGTTCGTGATCGACAGCGTCACCGACTTCGACCGGATCGATATTGGCGGCGATTACCTCTATAATGGCGGAACGATCGATTTCGAGTTCACCTCGAACTTCTTCAACGGCCAGTTCCTGAAGCACCCGTATGAGTTCGACTTCCTGCATTTCGCGAACTTCATCGGCGATCCCAGCGCGATCCAGTTCACCACGAACCTGCGCCCGGATGACGTCTTCCACTTCGATCTTGATTCTGGCAGCGGCGTCTATTCCGGCGTCTTCGAGAGCAGCGTCACCGTTCCCGAACCCGGCTCCGGCGTCGTCTTCCTCACCCTCGCCTCCGGCCTCGGTCTGCTCCTCTGGACCGCCCGTCGCCGCAAGACGTTCACGAATTAGTCTCACCCTATCCCTCAGCGCCGGCGGCGCTGAGGGATATTTTTTATTTATTTTTGAGACAATTATGAAACTATCAGGAGACTCATAACAAGAGAACTACTTAATTCAAATCGCAAAAAAGAAAGATATTGCAATAATTTGCCGTGAATCGTCAACTTTTGAGCGTCAATGCAAATCGCAGTCGCAGCATTGCATTCTTCGCGAATTTATGCGATACTATATTCACGTTCGCGCTGATAAGCGAGAATACGAAGCGGTCGCCCGAGGGGCGAGCCGCTTTTTTTTATTGCTTCCACTCTCCATAACTGAAATCTCTCCCATCAGGACTTGCATATTCGGCGCGTCATATGGTAGCATTCAATTAAATGCTATTAAGAAGGAGCGCCATCATGCTGAACTTAAGCCGTGATATTCATTCGCTGACCGACTTCAAGCGTAACACAAGCGAGTATGTGAAGCAGATGAAGGAAACGAAAGACCCAGTGGTGCTCACTGTCAACGGCAAGGCGGAGCTTGTCGTTCAGGATGCGGAGAGCTATCAGGCCCTGCTGGAAGTAGTCGACCGTATTCAGACGATCGAAGGTATCCGCCGAGGTTTAGAGCAAATGGCTCAAGGGCAAGGTGTTTCGGCCGCAGACGCCTTCGCGGCCATGCGTCAGAAGTTCAATATTTCCAATGAGTGAGCGATACAGTATCGTTCTCCAGCCTGAAGCTGTCCAAACAATGGAAATCGCTTACGAGTTTATCAAGCAAGATTCACCCCAGCATGCTCAGCGATGGCTACGCGGACTTGAAGAAGCAATTCGCTCTCTGGACGCGTTCCCCACCCGCTGCCCCCTCGCTCCAGAGAGCGAATTGTTTCCTCAAGAGATCCGTCAGCTCCTGTACGGCAAAAACGCAGGTGTCTATCGAATTCTATTCACAGTCGACAACCAAGTTGTGAATGTGCTCCATATCCGACACGCTGCTCAGCAATGGATCTTTCCCACGAATTCGGTCTAGCCCAGAAAGAGACGATGATCATGGCGACGTCAGCCAATGGATACGCGCAGGCCGTTCAGCCGATCGCTCCGGAAGCGATCCATACCGACACGGAAGGCCTGATTGCGGAAGAAGTCCGAATCCCCACTTCGGATGGCGAGATCGATGCTTACTACGCGGCGCCGGAAGGCGGGCAAAGCCTGCCGACGGTAATTGTGATCCATGAGATTTTCTCTGTCCACGAGCACATCAAAGACGTGACGCGGCGGCTGGCGAAACGCGGCTATCTCGCCATCGCGCCGGATTTCTTTGGGCGGCAGGGCGACGTCACAAAGCTTGCCGATTTCCAGCAAATCTTTTCCGAGGTCGTTTCGAAAGTCCCCGACGCGCAGGTGCTATCCGACATCGACGCCGCGTTCGATTGGGCCACGCAGTCCGGTCTCGCCGATCCCGCGCGCCTCGCGGTAACGGGTTTCTGCTGGGGCGGGCGCATTACCTGGCTCTACGCCGCGCATACGGACCGAATCCAAGCCGGCGTCGCCTGGTACGGCAAGCTATCCGGCCAAAGCGATCCGCTACGTCCTCAGAGTCCGCTCGACGTCGCCGCCAGTTTGAAGACTCCCGTCTTGGGCTTGTATGGGGGACAGGATACTGGTATTCCTCAAGACCAGGTGGCTGCTATGCAGGATGCGCTGAAAGACGCCGGCAGCCCCTCACGCATACACGTCTATCCCGACGCCGGACATGCGTTCCATGCCGACTACAGACCGAGCTTCAAGCCCCTTGAGGCGGAGGATGGGTTCGCAAGCATGATCGATTGGTTTCGAACTTACGGGGTTTCCTAGAATTGCAGAAGCCTGGCGAATGAATTCGCGGCTACAAGTACAGTCACCCGCCTTCGCGGGTTCAGATCTTGCGTCGAAGGCGCATTAATGTGCCGTAGGCTCCGAAGTCCACGCAGGTGGACGGTCGTACTTTTAGGCGCGAATTCATTAGCTGGCCTCTGACGAGCAAACGCAAGGCTCCTCTTATCACAATCCTAGGAGACAGGTATACTTCTCCCATGCTCTCCGACCCTCCGCCCCTTCTTGAAATTCAGGGCCTCGCCATCGCCGCCGGGGATGTTCCCTTGCAGCGCGATCTCAATCTCACACTTGAGCCTGGAGATCTGCTGGCCATCACGGGACCGTCGGGCTGCGGCAAGACGACGCTGCTGCGGACGATCGCAACCCTGCAGCCGGCGCTCGAGGGGACGATCCGGCTGCGAGGGCGCACGCCGGAGGAATGGGGCTGGACGGCGTTCCGGCGAGCGGCGACGCTGGTGACGCAGCGGCCGACGCTTTTAGATCTCACCGTCGACGAAAACCTGCGCCGGCCGTTTGGTTATCACATCGCTTCCACACCCTACCCCGAGCAGCGAGCACGCGATCTGATGGATGAGCTTGCCGTGGGTGCGGAGCGCTTGACTCAGGCCGCCCGCACACTCTCCGTCGGACAGCAGCAGCGGGTCTGCCTGATCCGCGCCCTGCTCATGAACCCAATAGTTTTGTGCCTGGACGAGCCGACCAGTGCGCTCGATCCGGACGCCGTTGGACTGGTCGAGCGCCTCATCCGCCGTCTCGCCCTTGAGAACGGTCTGGCCGCCCTGGTTGTCACGCACGACCCCAGATTGGCGGCCGAATGGCGCCCGCGCCAGTTTGTGATGCCGCGCGCGCATGGAACGCGGGAGGAAGCGGCATGACAGATACTGTCCAGCACCTCAGCCTGCTGCAAATCCTCATCGCGACCAGTCTCGTGGTCTTCAGCGCCATCGTCAGCGTCTTTTTCGGCCTGAAGCTGGAAAAGCAGCTCGGGATCGCCGCCCTGCGTACGATCGGCCAGCTGTTCCTCGTCGGCTATATTCTCAAGTACGTCTTCACCGTCCACCACCCTGCCCTTGTCCTATTGCTGATCGTGATCATGGTCGCCTTCGCCGCGCACGCCTCCGTCAGCCGCGCCAAGCGCCGCTACGCGCGCGTCCAGCTCGACGCCTTTCTCACCCTCACCGCCAGCAGCATCGTGACGGGATTTATCGTGACGGGCGTCATCATCCAGATCCACCCCTGGTACCGCGCACAATACGTCATCCCGCTGATCGGCATGATCCTCGGCAACAGCCTCACGGGAATCTCCATCGCCCTGGACCAATTGCTCGGCGACCTCTCGGACCGCCGCGACACCATCGAGATGGAGCTGGCGCACGGCGCCTCCGCCTGGGAAGCCGCGCGCGGCCCCCTCGCCGACGCCGTGCGCCGAGGCATGATCCCCACCATCAACAGCATGGTCGTCGTCGGGATCGTCTCGCTGCCCGGCATGATGACCGGCCAGATCCTCGCCGGCTCCGATCCCCTCGAAGCCGTCAAATATCAGATAGTCGTGATGTTCATGCTCGCCGCCGCCACCGCGCTCGGCTGCATGATGATCACACTGCTCGCGTATCGGCGGCTGTTCAACGCGGCGCAGCAATTGGAAGAGGGGAAGATTTTGCGGTCTTAGCTACCAATTCGTTGGCCGGAAGGAATACATCTGGGATTTCGTGAACAAGGAAGCAGACTGACTGTAAGATTGGCTTACGATGAGCATACTGGACTTTTCCAATCGAATCGACGACCTTACGCACGAGTTCACCGGGCGAGAATGGCTTGACGAGCACGTCACTCACTTCCTTAACGAACCGTCGGCACGTTATCTCGTTATTACTGGCGAAGCAGGTATCGGCAAGAGCGCAGTCGCGGCGCATCTAGCGAAGACACGCTCCGTCCACGCAATTCACTTTTGCAGCACCAGCGTCGCAGAAACTATCACTCCATCAGACTTCGTTCGTTCCATTAGCGCACAATTGCGGGCCAACCTTCCTGGCTTTACCACATGCATAGCGGCAGAACTCGGCGTCTCGGATTATCTCAACACTCCTACGTCAATCACCGGAACTGCAACTGCCCATCTTGCGCAAGATGTGGACGAAATCATTGGCGTCAAGATCGATTCCCTGCACATCGGCTCGACAAATGTACTGGATATCTTCGCACGATCGGTGACAAAACCACTGAAAGCATGGCTTCGAGAACATCCCAATCAGCCTGTCCTCTTCCTAGTAGACGCACTGGACGAAGGAGATCGGTATACACAATCGCCAAAGATAGTCGACCTCATCGCCGCCTCGGAGGGTCTAACTCCGTCGTCAAAGTGGATATTGACTTCTCGTCCCGGCACTCGTGCGCAAACGCTGAAGGCGATGCATGAGGCCATCCTTGACGACGCAGACGACAACATACAGGATATCGAGAAACACATCCGCAGAGTATTTGCCGCCTCTCCGCTCGCAGAGGCGACCACAGGCGATCCCATTCGCGCGACGACACTCGCGAAAGCCTTGGAACAACGCGCACGCGGCAACTTCCTCTACCTGCGCTACGTGATTAAACAGATTCGGGCCGCCGTCGCATCGAGCGGCGAACTCCCCGAACCATCCCGACTGCCGGACGGTCTACCGGATGTCTATCGAGAATTCCTTGGACGGATCGCCGACACGCACACGGACCTCTGGAAGCAACAACTGAGAAAAGTACTGGGGGCACTGGCAGTCTCGTATATTCCACTGACATTCGATCAAGTCTCCGCATTAAGTGGTGCGAGCAAACAGACGACAAATGATGTCTTAAACACCATTACTCAATTCCTCAACATGCGTTCAAGCGATGGTGTAGAACTCTACAGCATTTTCCATGCGTCGTTTTCCGACTTTCTAACCGACCGCAAGAGCAGTGGCGAATGGTGGGTTGATCCCATTGATAATCATAGCCATATAATTGATTATTATTTGAGCAATTATCATCCGAATAAGTGGGACAAATGCGATAGCTATGGCAGAAATTATATCAGTAGGCACATGAAAGAGGCGAGCAGATGGGAAGATCTTCACAAGTTCTTATCTTTAAAGTCGACCTGTACTATTAATAACATTACTTTATATGAAAATTTTTGGTATAAAACATGTGAAGAAAATAAGCAAATTTTAGTATTTTATAATGATATACAGGACATGTTAGTTTATCTAAATAACGAAATCCCATCGACACTAAGCAAAGTCGAGCAGAAGCATTTATTTTCACGGTTTTTTCACTACTCATTGATAGCGGGATCGATTATCAGCATATCAGATAATATGTCAGCAATTGTTTTAGAAGCCTTGACAAAGCATCAAGTTTGGTCCATTGAAAGATCTATTACATCAGCAAGACAGATTTCCTCAGCAGCTGAAAAATCACAGGCATTATTATGCATTTTCCCTCTAATCAAAGATAAAATAACACTCCAGTCAATTTTAGAAGAAGCAGTTAAAGCTGCAATGTATTTAAAATCAGGAACAACTCGATGCATTCTAATGTTACAAATTTACAAGTACAGTGAACACTATGTTATACTAGAAACACGCATTAATTATTTAAAACAAGCAGAGCATGATGCTAAGAATGTACGCCGCTTAGCCGAGCGAGCTCACTTGCTTGTAAAGATTGCAAACACTGTTAATGAGAAGAAGTACAAAAACAATATTTTAAAAACAGCATTAGAATATGCTAGAAGAGAACCTGACGCATCCTACTCCGCAGTAGCACTAGCAGAAGTTGCTTCAGTGATTACCAATCCTATACAACAAGAATTACTTCAACATGAAGCAATATTTTTGGCTAAGAATATCAAGAGCAATATAACATCAGCTTCTACAATGGGTAAAGTTTTATCATATATTGACGGATCATTATGGCAATCGGAAGCATTGGAACATGCAATATTGACTCTCTGTCTCTGATATAACGTGCAGGCTTGGTTGTGGGTATAAATGGTCATGAAACGACCCGATCACCGTTCCCAACAGCAAATCGTTGAAGACGACCGTCGTGAAGCCCTGCGTCTTC
>NZ_JBDSQY010000352.1:0-8223 GCF_039929585.1 Capsulimonas sp. | reverse complement strand
GCCGGACCGCCAAAAATATAGACATCCACGCCGTCCGCCGACGGAACATCCACCAGCATCGTCTTGGCGCTGAGCGTCCGCTGACGATACAGATCCTGCGTGTTGTCGGCCGGCCCGCCGCCGGCCCCGGTTGCGCCCCGTACGGCGGTCGGCGCGACGTTGCCGGAATAAAACGAGGCATAGCGGGCCGTATCCACATACACGCCGTAGCCTTCCGTTGAGACGTAGAACGGGACGGGAGCGTGGGAATCACCTAGACTTCCCTCCGGATCGTCCGAGGGTCGCAGAAAGACACGCCGGTCGGTCTTGTCGAACAGCTTTGTGTTCAGGCCAAGGCCAAAAATCCGCTCCTCCGTCGTCATCGGCAGCGTCACGGCGCAGCCGCGCCCCGTCGTCCGAAAGGTGATGTCATCGAGTGAAAATGGAGGCCGGTCGCAGGGCGTCAAAGACGAGAAGCCTTCTTTGTGAATTGGCGCCGTGCGAAAGCTGAGCGGCGTCAGCTTTTCCGGTTTTCCAAAGCGAATGCGCCAGACGCCCGGGGCCACTTGCTCCGCTTTGCCGGCGCCACTTCCACCATGTTTCATTGTCGCCGCCTCCACGCGTCCCAATGTCCTGGAAGCGTCACCCCAATCGGTCACAGTGGCGGCGGTCGCAACCGCGGCCAGCCCCATCAATTGCCGCCGCGTCATTTTCTCAATGTTCATTAATGATTCGATTTCACCCATCCCATATGCTGCGAACATTCTATGTCATGCGCGCCGCCGACGTCAAGCCTTAAAGGCCTTAGCGAACAGAATGACGCAGGAACATCGCGACGCATCATCGAACCTGCGCCCATGAATCCATTGCCCCATCTCCAGCGCACCGGCGGAGGCGCGCAGCTTATTGTCGAGGGCGCGCCATTTCTGATGCTCGCCGGCGAAGTCCATAACTCCAGCTCCAGCAGCCTCGCCTACATGGAGCGTATCTGGGAGCGCATGGCGGCGCTTCACTGCAACACGGCGCTGACGCCGATCAGCTGGGAATTGATCGAGCCAACAGAGGGAGAGTTCGACTTCACACTCGTCGATGGACTGCTGGAAGGCGCGCGGCGGCACAATTTGCGGCTCGTCCCGCTCTGGTTCGGGGCCTTCAAAAATGGACGTTCGACCTATGCCCCGGAATGGGTCAAAACAAATTCTCAGCGCTTTGTCCACGCGCAGTCGCATCCTGGCCACGATGTGCTGCCCCTGAGCTGCTTTTGCGAGGAAACCATAGAAGCCGACGCGCGCGCCTTCGCCGCGCTGATGCGTCATCTGCGCGAGGTGGACGCCGAGCAGCAAACGGTGATTATGGTTCAGGTAGAAAATGAGGTCGGCCTGATGCGCGCCCCCCGCGACTTTTCCGCGCCCGCCGAACGCGTCTTCGCACAGCCAGTCCCGTCTTCCCTCGTCGATTATTTGAGCACCCATACCAAAACACTTCATCCCGCGCTCTCCCAAATACAATTCGACGACACCCCAAGCATGACCTGGAGCGATATGTTCGGCGGCGACGCCAACGAGGCGTTCATGTCCTGGGGCTTCGGGCGCTTTGTCGGCCGCGTCGCCGAAGCAGGGCGAGCCGAATATCCACTGCCCCACTTCGCCAACGCCTGGCTCGTGCAGTACGACGGCCAGCCGGCGGGCGAATACCCCAATGGCGGTCCCGTCTCGCGCATGATGGACATCTGGCGCGCCGCCGCGCCGGCAATCGAATTCCTCGCCCCAGACATCTACATTGACGACTTCGCCGGCGTCTGCGCCGACTACGCCCGCCCCGGCAATCCCCTCTTCATTCCCGAAGCCCGCCGTGACCACACAGCGGCGGCTGGCGCCTTTTACGCCATCGCCGAGCACTCCGCGCTCGGTTTCTCCCCCTTCGGGATTGAGAGCATCGGAGGGGCCGCTTCAGAAACCATCGCCGGCCCGGTCGCCGACGCCTCCCTCGGAATCCAGACCGATCCCAGCGGGCTGCTCCTCGCCCAGACCTATCGCCTACTGTCGGACATGACCCCGATCATCGCGCAGCATCAAAATACGGGCGCCATGCGCGGCATTCTCCAAAAGACAACGCCCGACTTGGGATTAGAGATCGGCGGCTATCGCCTGCAAGTCAAATTTCCCACTCCCCTCAATCCCGGCCAGCCCCCGGCAGGCGGTCTGATCATCGCTTTGGGCGAAGGCGATTATCTCGTCGCCGGCTTCAGCTTCTCGGTGCAATTCCATCCCGCGCCCGGCAGCCCCGGCGAAGTCGATTTCCTGGAAATCTCCGATGGAGACTATCGTGACGGCGAATGGCTCCCCGGCAGAAGGCTCAACGGCGACGAATACGGCGTTCGCCTTGGCGCAGCGCCCAGCACACGCCGCGTGCGTGTCTATCAGCATAATCCGCCCATTTGATCGCCGGCAAATGACGATGCAACCTTTCTCCGGGCCGTGGGTCTCACTTGCCGAGAGAGCAATCAGGAGAACAGGTCATGCTTCGACAGAAATATGTGGGATATCTTGGGGCGTGCCTTGTAATAGGCGGCGTCACCTTTATCGCAGGATGCAAGGCGCAGCCGAAACAAAGCGAAATCGGCGCCGAAATGCAAAGCTTGAAATCTTCCAAAGACCCGAAGATGCAAGCGGCATGGCAAAAAATCGAAAGCGGCCCCAAGGATCTGGCCGCAGAGATCGCCGCCGCACGCAGCGAGGGCATCGATATCAACGCTGCCCCGCCAGTCATCCCACCCGATCAGGACGCCGCGCCGATCTACAAGAAGTGGAACGCGCTGCGCAAAGCAAAGATCATACGGATGCCGAATTATTCCACCGGTCCCAGCTTAAGGTACGCCTATACCCCCGAACAGATCTCCGTCATGGAACATCTCATCGACGATAACCCGGACCGCTTCGCGCTGCTACACGAAGCAACTGACCGGCCAAAATTCACGCCTTCCGATCCAGTGTTTCCCATCTACGCCAGTATGCGAGAAGGGACGCGGGAGATCGCGCTTGAGACCTTCGTCGAAGCCAACAGAGGACATATCTCCCAAGCGATCCAAAATCAAAGACGCGCTTTCCATATCGCCGCGCATACGGCCGCTCAGGGAGACATGAGCGGCTGGATGACCGGCGTCGCTATCGAAGACATTGCTCTGTCTGGTATGCGGCAAATTTTACAGCGAACCGGTCCAGACATCAACGCCAATCAACAAGTGGCTCAGGCAATGCACGCCTCCCTCCCCGCCCTTTCCCTCAAAACAGCGCTGACAGGCAATTTGAGGACGCGTCACCTATTCCTTGAGCAAGCGCGTCGTAATTCGGATTCAGAACTCGATCGTTTTATTCGCCAGGACTATGATCCCGATACAAAGACGCCCTTGATTGTTCTTGCCCCAGAGGAGCGAGAGTTTGCACTGAACTTGATTGACGCATCGGAAGCGCGCTATCTTGGGGAGATGCGCACGCTGATCGCCGCCGCAGACAAGCCAGTATCACAACGCCGCGCTGTATTTCAGCAAGTGCTGCAAACAACCCCGAACGACGACGGACCTCAAGCGCATCTCTACCAACTCCAAGAACTGACCGCTATGTTCGGCAGTGCATCCCTGCCCTGGGATCAATCGGACACACTGCTGCATGCAAACGAGCAAGTGACGCTCGCCGGCGCCGCGATTTTGGAGACGAAGGCCCGGACAGGGCAGTATCCCGCCACGCTTCCCGAAGGCTTCGTCGATCCGTTTACGGATAAGCCATTGATCTATCAGCGTGAAGGCGGCAATGGGTTCGTTGTTTATAGCGTCGGCGCCGATGGCAAGTACGATGGACAAGCAAGTAGCGAGGCCCGACTGATGAAGCAGGCCATGTTTCGTTACCCCGCGCCGCCTCCGATCCCGCTGCCGGCGTGGATGAACAAGTGATCGGATTTTCTTAATCACATTAAGAAGGAAAAAGCCCTGAGCAGGACGAAACCTCAAGCACTATGTTGACCAACGATCAGGCTTTAGAGATTTTCAAGGAATCGGGCGCGCTGCTGGAGGGACATTTCCTCCTGGCGTCCGGATATCACAGTGCGACCTACCTGGAGAAATTCCAGGTATTGCAGTTCCCCCAGCATGTCGAGCGGCTCTGCCGCGAGATCGCCGAGCGCTTCAAGGACAAAGAGGTGGAGCTCGTGGTCGGACCGACCACGGGCGGGATGCTGCTGGCTTATGAAGTCGCCAAGCATTTGGGGACACGCAGCATCTTCGCGGAGCGCGGCGACGACGGTGTGGGACGCGTGTTCCGTCGTGGTTTTCAGATCACGCCCGGCGAGCGCGTTTTGGTAGTCGATGATATTTTGACCACCGGCGGCAGCGTTCGTGACACCATCGACGCGGTGCGCCTGCATGAAGGCGACCTAATGGGCGTCGCGGTCCTCGCGGACCGCAGCGGCGGCAAGACCCAGTTCGGCGTTCCGCTGGAGGCGCTGCTGACGCTGGACGTGGAGAAGTTCGCGCCCGACGCTCTGCCCGAATGGCTCGCCGCCATTCCGCTGACCGAACGCGGCAGCAGCCAGCTGCTTAAGCCCGGCGCTTAGTCGCCGGCTCGCGGATACACGCGCTTATCCAGCGTATTCGTATTCACTAATATAGAGATAATCAACACCGATGCCTATGTCTCCAGATCTTGCGACCCCGATTGACGGCGCCAGCGTCGCCAGCGCTTCGTACCGGCTGAGCAGCGCCGGGTTCCTGCCGCGCGCCCGCGACTGGCAGGTGCAGCTTTATGAGAGACTGTCCCAGCAGGAGAGCGACGCCGGGTACCTGCTGCTGGCGCCCTGCGGCGCCGGCAAAACGGAATCCGTGGTGATTCCCGCCCTGGGCCTGCGCCGAGGCGGCGCGCCGAGGCGGCTGTTCCTGATCGCGCAGGACGGCTCACCGCTGGATGATTATCTCTATCGAATGGGGCCGTATCTGAAGTCCTGGGCTTCGTCCGACGAAGTCCCCCGAACCTTGATCGTCGTTCCCGACGGGCCGGGCGAGGAAGTATTCGGCATTCGGTACTGCGCGGATGGAACGGAAGAGCCCACCGAAGAGATGAACCCGCTCGAAGCGGATGTCGATCTGGTGGTGACAACGTTCCATCGGTTCCTCGATCTCTTCTTCGGCGGCGGCGGCGTCCATGGACTGGCGTCCTCCTTTGCGCCCACCGAAGGCGGTCTGCGCCGGGATCTTTTCTTCTTCGACGAAGCACACGGCTACTCGGTCGACGCTTTCTCGCGATTCCACCGTCTGGTGGAGTTCTTATTCGCTCAGGATACGGACGTTATTATCTCAAGCAGCACCATGCCGCCGCCATTCCAGGAAGAACTCAGCTTTCTTGAACCGATCGATGCGCCAGGAATTGCGAACGCCGCCGCTCCCACGATCCAATTTATCGCCACCGACGATGCTCTGGAGGAGATCGAGCAGCAGATCCGGCGCTCTTATTACATTAACTCACGTGTCTTCGGCGTCTGCGAAACGCCCGTGGACGCCGACACTTTGCGATCGCGCCTGGTCGGCTCATATCCGCACAGCGTCTTTTTGTACCATCAGGGCCAGCCTGCTTCCGAGCGGCGGCGCATCTATGCGCAGCTGCGCGAGCTGGAAAAAGAAGGCGAAGGATACTTGCTGCTCACGACCGGAGACGCCGTGGAGAACAGCGATCTTGACGCCACGGTGCTGATCAGCACCGTATGCCCACCCGAAAACCTCATTCGGCGCGCGGGACGCTGCAACCGGCGCGGGGATCTGCCCGATGCGAAGATCGTCATCGTGGGCGCTCGCATTGAGCACGCCTCACGGACGCTGAACCCCACCCAGGAAAGCGCCTACCTCGCGTATCTCATCACCGCTCAGGATATTGTGTTTTTGCCGGAAGAGTGGCGACGGTTTATCTAAAAATAAATTCCCCATAACCGCGCAGCGTTTTCGTGAAATATTCGTTGTAGTGAATATGGATACCATCAATACACATTTCGCAGCGCCGCTCGCCTGGATGTTCACCGTCATTGCGGTCATTTTCGCGTTAGGTCTTCTGCCGAAGCTGGCGCGCCGGTTTTATCCGATGTCGCCCGCTTTCCGCGTGCGTTTGGCGGCGCCGATCATCTTCGCGCTTCTGGCGGTCACCTGCGCGCTTGGGATCGCCATCCAAACACTCTCCGCCATTACCATCGCCGGCCTCACGCTAATCATCGGGCGACGGCGACGAGTATAACTTTTTCACACACCATTGACAAAAAGGGACATGCGTGGGTACTATTAAAATCTAACTAAGTTAGATTTGATTTCGGAGCAGCGAGCGACGAAGTATCTCAACTTTTTTTGACGCAAAAACCTAACTTAGTTAGATTTTATAGTACCGAGAGGATCAGGTCACCACAATGGACGAAAGCACACAGCATGATAAGCCTACACAGACGAAGATCGCCGGCGCAGCTTGCCGGGAAGTGGTTGAAGTCGTCATACCAAAAATTACGGAGCCGAGCGGGTTCCTGATCAGACGCAGGCCATGCGAAGAGCCGGGGGCAGGTCAGGTCTTGGTGCGCGTCGAGGCGACTGGCGTTTCGTTTGCGGAGCAGTCGATGCGGCGTGGACGCTACCCTGGGCAGCCGAAGTTCCCATTTGTCCCTGGATACGATCTGGTGGGAGTGGTGCTGCGGGTTGGGGCAGACGTCTCCCCCACCCTGGTCGGCGCGCGCATCGCCGCCCTGACAAAGACCGGCGGCTGGACCAACCTCGCCCTGCTCTCGGCGAAGGAAGTCATGCCCATTCCCAACACGCTCGACGCCGCCGAGGCGGAAGCGCTGGTGGTGAACGGCGTGACGGCCTGGCAGATGCTTCATCGCAGCGCGCGCGTCAAATCGGGACAGACAGTGCTCATTCATGGCGCAAACGGCGGCGTCGGCACAATCCTGGCGCAGATGGCGATTGAAGCCGGAGCCACGGTGATTGGGACTGCCGCGCCGCGCCATCATGATGCGCTTCGGGTGCTTGGAGTGGATCCTCTCAATTACAAGGATCCCAATCTTCTGGAGAGTATCCGACGGATCGCGCCGATGGGAGTGAACGCCGCGTTCGATCCCATCGGCGGCAAAAGCGCCGAAATCTCCTTCCAGGCGCTAGGCCGCGCCGGCGTGCTGGTGAGTTACGGGATCGCCGGCGAACTGAAGGGCGAGGGCCCCGTCGTGATCCCGTTTCTGAAGCATGTCGGGCGCCTGCTCTGGTGGAGCGTCGTTCCAAACGGACGTAAAACGACATTCTACAACGTCTGGGCGGGACATACCGTGCAGCGCGGCGCGTTCTACAATCGCTTGAGGGAGGATTATAGCCGTGTCGTCAGCCTGCTGCAAAACGGGAAGCTGACGCCGCAAATCGCAGCCCGATTCCCACTGGAACAGGCTGTGGCGGCCATGGAGCTTGCGGAGTCTCGAACCGCGTACGGTAAAGTCATTCTCATACCCGACTAGGCGGCCGCCCGGATCGCCAAACTGCCAGCCATTATTTTCCGCCGCTTTGAATAATTGTACAAATTCTGGGTATAAGTATTACCAGAAGGCGGTGTGAAGATGCGGCTGGGATTTGCGGTCAAGGTGCTGGGCGCGGGCGGCAATCAAACTACGGTGGACCCCGTCTCCACGCTGAAGTCCAACGACGCTCGCCGATGGCAAAGCGAACCGCATGTGCGTCAGTCTATTGAGTATGTCGCCGAGATTTTTCACTACCTCGCAAAGAACGATATCCACATGTATCGGATGTCGTCGGACTTTGCACCCTATCTCACGCATCCCGATCTTCCACAGTTTCACAATCAACTGACCGAAGCCGCCGGCGAGCTCGCCGAGTTGGGCGCGCTGGCGCGTAAGTACGATATTCGTCTCAGCCTGCACCCCTCGCAATATATTCTTCTGAACGCTCTCGACGAAGAAGTGGCGCGTAAATCGATTATGGATTTGAATGCGCAGGCGCAGATTCTGGACGCCATGGGCTGCGGTCCGGAAGCGGTCGTCGTAACGCATGTCGGCGGCGTGTACGGGGAACACGACGTGAGCTTACAGCGTTTCATTAATAGATGTCGAGTCTCATGTCATTATGAACAAGTGGGGATGGCGTTTGAGGAGCGCATGTGGTAGTCTTCTTGGTAACCACACCAAAGAAAATCAACCACATGCACTTCCATTCTAACGCATCCACCA
>NZ_JBDSQY010000351.1:0-36399 GCF_039929585.1 Capsulimonas sp. | reverse complement strand
AGTCGTTTTTCTGGAGCGAATCCCAGGTCAATCACCGATTAGGCCGCGTCATGACGCGCGCTTACGAAGAAGTCAGCGCCGCCGCCGCGCGCCACAATGTGGACATGCGCACCGCCGCGTATGTCGTGGGCGTGGCGCGCGTCGCTGAGGCGGCGAAGACGCGCGGGATTTATCCTTAGCCTGTCAAACCGATAAGATTGTAGAAACGAGGGCGGGTACAATTGATGAAGTCATTCTTCAATTGCACTCGCCTTTTTTCTTTTATTAGCCGTCCCACAATCGACAATATCATGAAGATTAAAATTGCGATTTTGATCGTGCTCGCTTTGCTTTCGCCTGGATGCAATCCCAACTTAGGCCAGCGGGAGAGCATTCTCCCGCTGCGTAACGCTGTCGAAGAGAGCAGCCTCCAAGGCGTCCAAGATGCTTTGGAAATCACTCAGAATATTAATGAAGTTGACGAAAATGCTCACCATAGTACGGCATTGCATGGCGCCATGGCAGCCGATACCAATAAGGCCGCCATGGCCAAATTGCTCATCGCCGCAGGCGCCGATGTTAACTCTCGGGATGACAGGGGCGAGACGCCAATATTCTGGCTGGTGAATGCATACGTGGATGAAAAGGAATTTCTAACGATAGCCAAAATTTTGAAAACTCATGGTGCAAACTTTGACTTAAAGGATAACGCTGGCGAAACCCTTGTCGCGAAAGCCAAAAAAAGCAGCCGGCCCGATTTGGCGAAAGACTTGGTCAAAATCTTTCATGTTGCTCGGTGATGTTTCTCGTTGATGGAGGGTTGTGAATGGACTTTAGACCTGGAGAAAAGACTCGTGACGGTTACCTGGCCTTGCCGCCATCCGGTTCCGGGCCGGGCGTCGTTGTCTTTCATGCCTGGTGGGGTCTGAATGAGTTCGTCGTGGAGTTATGCGATCGCTTAGCCGCCGAGGGATTTGTTGCGCTCGCGCCGGACCTGAGCGGCGGAGCAGTTGCCGTCACTATTCCAGAGGCCGAGGCGCTTAAGAATACTCTCAATTTCAGTGAGATGGGAGAGAAGGCGCTGGGCGCTTGCGACTTCTTATCGGAGCATCCCGGCGTGACCGGAGACAAGATTGGGGCAATGGGCTTTTCCATGGGCGCCGAGTCCACACTGCTGCTGGCCACGAAGCGATCGGAATCGGTCGCCGCCTCTGTTCTTTTTTACGGGGTGGGAGAGGCGGACTTCACCCAATCACGCTGCGCCTATTTGTGTCATTTTGGCGAAGACGATGAGTGGGATCCCGTGGATCAGGCGCGCGAGATGGAGGCGCGGATGCGCGCCGCCGGACGTGACGTCACTCTGCATGTGTACCCTGGCGCCGGCCATTGGTTCTTTGAAGCAAATCAGCCCGATGCATATGTCCCGGAGGCCGCTCAGCTCGCCTGGGATCGTACGGTCTCGTTCCTGAACACCCAGCTTCTTTAGCAGAGAGCAGCGCCGGAGCGAAAAGGACTTGGACCGCAATCTCTTCTCAAACAAAGGAACTGCATTCATGAGTATAGTCACAGCCCCCAGTGTCACGGATTCTATCGCACTCGCAGTTCGGCGGATGGGCGCCACAAAGAGCCAGCTGCTGAAGACCTTCGCCCATGTTCCTGACGACAAGCTCCAATGGTCGCCGACGCCGACATGCCGAACGCCATTGCAGATCGTCGCGCATTGCGCTTACGTTAACGGCGTCGTGGCGGGAGTGCTGATGGGTGAGACAGACCATGCCCGCACCTCCGTCGAAGAGGGGCGCAGACAGACGCTTGAATTTGAGGCGATGGTGATGGATCGGGAGCAGGCGCTCACTCTGCTGGAGAAGTCGTGCGCCGATGTTCTGGGCGCCATCGCCACAATGACAGCTGAGCGGTTCGTGGAGCCGATGGAGAGCCGGTTCGGTCCTATTCCCGCCTCGTTCTGGATGCTGCTGCCCAGCACGCATATGAGCAATCATGCGGCTCAAATCGATTATATCCAAACTGCCTGGGGCGATCTCGACAATCATTTCTGAATGCAAGCGTTCGTGATCCATGGCGTCGGCGCCCCTTGACGCCTCCCACCTGGGAACGTATACTGACGAGTATGGATACCGTAAAGACATCAAAGACGATGGGGCGGCCGCGTGAGTTCGACACGGATGAGGCGCTGGAGGCGGCGATGCTGGTCTTTTGGCGCAAGGGGTACGAAGGCACATCGCTTTCGGATCTGACGGAGGCGATCGGCGTCAACCGTCCCAGCCTTTACGCCGCCTTTGGGAACAAAGAAGAGCTTTTTCGGCAGGTGTGCGACCGTTACGCCGCCGGCCCCGCTGCGTTTTTGGCGAAGGCGCTGGAGGAACCGACAGCCCGCGCCGTGGCCGAGAGTATTCTGTATGGGACGGTGGCGGTGGTGGCGAACCCGGAGACGCCCTCTGGCTGTCTGTCCGTGCAGGGCGCGCTCGCCGGCGCGGATGGGTGCGGCGCGGTGCGCGACCAGCTTAAGGCGCGCCGTATGGAATTCGAAGTCCGACTTCGCGAGCGCTTCGACCGGGCGAAATCCGACGGAGATTTGAGCGCCGACGCCGACCCGGCGGATCTCGCGCGCTATGTTATGACAATATTCCAGGGGATGGCCGTGCAGGCGGCGGGCGGCGCCACGCAAGATGACCTGCGCCGTGTCGCGGAGACCGCGCTTCGATCCTGGCCCGCCGGAGGCGAGCAGAGGGTATAATAGGAGCATGAAAGCGCTCCTCGCCAGTCCCCGCGGATTTTGCGCCGGTGTCGACCGCGCCATTGAAGTCGTCGAACAAACCTTGGAGATCTTTGGGCCTCCCGTGTACGTTCGTCATGAAATCGTCCACAACGAACATGTCGTGGAACGCCTACGCCGCATGGGCGCCGTCTTCACGGATGATCTTTCCGAGGTCCCCGAAGGCAGCGTCCTGATCTTCTCCGCGCACGGCGTCGCTCCGGCGGTTCGCGTGGAAGCCAAGTCACGCGGCCTGCGTGTGATCGACGCCACGTGCCCCCTCGTCACCAAGATCCATCTCGAAGTCCACAAATATCTCAAGCGTGGCTACGGTATCTTCTATATCGGTCATAAAGGCCATGTCGAGACCGAAGGCACTTTGGGCGAAGCTCCCGGACGTCTGCACCTCGTTTGCGAAGTCGCGGACGTCGAAGCCGTCCCCGAGCCGCCTGAAGAGCACTTGATCTATCTCACCCAAACGACCCTGAGCATTGATGAGACACGCGACATCGTCAACGCGCTCAAGCGCCGCTTTCCGCGCCTCAGCGATCCGCCGACCGGCGATATCTGCTATGCGACGCAGAACCGGCAGGACGCGATCAAAGAGATCGCCCCGCGCTGCGACGTGATGCTCGTAATCGGCTCCTACACCAGCAGTAACACCAAATCACTGCGCCAGGTCGCCGAATCGCTGGGCTGCCGCGCCTATCTGATTGGCGGCGCCGAAGACATCACCGACGAGATGATGGCCGGCGCGAAGTCGGTCGGTGTCACGAGCGGCGCAAGCGCCCCGGAAGACCGTGTGATGGGCGTGATGGACGAGCTGCGCCGGCGCGGCGTGGTTGATGTTGAGAACGTGAAGATACGCGACGAGGATATGACCTTCATGCCCCCGCGCGAGTTAGTCGAGTTGAGGATGGCGCATGCTGCTGGAGGGTAAGATCGCGGTGGTGACCGGCGCCGGACGTGGGATCGGATCGGAGATCGCCCGTTTATTTGCGTCTGAAGGCGCCTCCGTCGTCGTCAACTATCACCATAGCGCCGACACAGCTGTCAAACTTGCTACTGAGATCGGCAGAGGCTCCATCGCGCTCGGCGCCGATGTGAGCGATCCCGCCGCCGCGAAAGACATGATGGACAAAGTTGCGGCGCACTTCGGCCGCATCGATATCCTCGTCAACAACGGCGCTTCGTTCGCCCACGATCTGCCGTTTGAAAAGGCCGAGTGGGAAGATTACACGAAGGAGTTCGTGGGAGTTGTCGGCGCGACCGTGAACCCGACGCGCGCCGTGACGCCCTATATGAAGTCGCAGGGTGGGGGGAAGATCGTCAACTTTATCGCTACCCTTGTCCAGCGTCCCTCCGCCGACCAGATCGTCCACACCACTTGCAAGAGCGCCCTCATCGGTCTCACGCGCACGCTGGCGCGCGACCTCGGCCCTTATGGGATCACTGTCAACATGGTCTCGCCCGGGATGACCATGACACAGTACTCCACCTCTCTTCCCGAGGATCTCAAAGCGCGCGTGACCGGTCAAACGCCTCTGCGCCGCCTCGCGACCGCCGAAGATGTGGCGAAGGTTGTTTTGTTTTACGCCTCGCCGCTCGCCGATTTCGTTACCGGAGCCAATATCGCCCCCGACGGCGGTTTGGTCGTCCTATAGGAACCCGCCATGAACCTTGATCTGATCGCTCCGCCCCAGCCATACTCCGCCCTGATCTTCGACTGCGATGGAACCCTCGTCGACACCATGCCCACCCACTACCTCGCCTGGTCCGCCGCGTTAGAAGCGCAGGGCGCCCACTTTCCCGAGGACCGCTTTTACACCATGGGGGGGATGCCGACGACCGAGATCATCAAAGTCCTCAACAAAGAATACGGCTACACGATGGACGTGGACTTCACCCACCACGACAAAGAACGCCGCTTCCTGGAGATGGTCGAGTCTGTGATCGAGATCACCGCCGTCATGGACATCGTCCGCGCCCACCACGGCAAAGTCCCGATGGCCGTCGCGTCCGGCGGCACTCGCATTGTCGTCGATCGCATCCTCGAAGCCGCCGGCCTCCGCAAATACTTCGACGCCGTCGTGACCACCGACGACGTCCTGCACAGCAAACCCGCCCCCGACATCTTCCTCAAAGCCGCCGAACTGCTGGGCGCTAAGCCCGAAGACTGCATCATCTACGAAGACGGCGTCCCCGGCATCGAAGCCGCCAAACGCGCCGGCATCCGCTGCATCGACATCCGCGTGCTGTGGGCCACGGAGCCGGCCTCCGTTTAAGCCGCAAATAAGAACGCCCGCGTCAGAATATTGGCGTGGGCGCTGTGTATGTTCAGGGTACAGTCTTGTCTCAAGAGATTGGACCTGAGTAGCTAGCAGGATCAAAACTGATCCAAAAATGGTCTGCTATCTTACCGTCATGTACACTGCACATCGCACCGATGGCCCCCCCGTCCGTATTGACCAGTTGAAAATCATAATCAACGGTTACCCAGCAATCTGATATCGTTTCCTCTTCGTCAGCTTCCTTCTCCGTCTCATCGTCTTCGGTCCACACGATGCTCGTGATTTTGCACGCGATTTGACAATCACCCGTGGACTTCCAGTCGAATTGCGTCTCGCCGCGCGAGCCTCCAAAAGGGCCATACTCGTTGTACGTACCCGTACCATCTGGGCGAAACTCCCAAGTATCGCTCATTACGATACCGAATGTGCCGGAGGCGGATGACCAATGGCCAATTGGCCCATTGTGAAACCGCTGGCGGGAGTGGAACACATCCATTTCGTCTTCCGTCATTTGAAGCTCTGCGGCTTGCTGTGCTCGCGCCGCGCTTCGCTTACGAAAATAATCAAATATCTCTTTGTCCATCATATTCGTTCTTCAGTTATTATAAGGCGCTGACACTCATAAAACGCCTTCGCCGAAGCCGCATCATGAGTAATACGCCAGGCACGGCTCCTAATGCAGCCCCCACAGCTTCATATCGATTCAGGATAGCGGAATACTCAGGGTTAACATGATGTGTTCGCTCCATTTGGGCGTGGTCACGATTATAACAGAGACTGCCTCCGAATACGACGCCAAAGAATGCGCCGGGCAGGATCAGAAGCATTACGATAGCGATATTTCTAATCACTGCATGTCACTCTGCTTCTTGCCCTGATATCTGCGATATAGCCACTTGACGCCAGTCGCCGTTAAGGTTCCCGCCGCCATACCAAGATTCGGCGAAGAGCGTCCGCTAATGAGCGCCACGAGGCAGAAAATCACAACGGCGATGGCGCCGGTCCAAAGATAGTCGTTGTTTTTTGACATCAACCAGATACGTTTTCTACCGCTTGTCCAGCAGGCTCCAGCTTAACTTTTTTCTGTATCGTTCACTCCTGCCCAATGCTGCTGCGCTTGTTTTTGGCGCTTCCTGTTCTTGTCTCGGAAGACGCATGGGACGCAAACCAGCACGGCCGATATTACGGTGATCGCCATTGCAATGGGATTATCCGGAGGAGTGTGCCGAGCCACACTGGTTTGCATTACTAAATATACAAAAGCCATGAGAAGCAGGATGATGAACATCCCGCAACCTATTTTGTAGCATATCTCCAGCAGGACGCCAAGCCGGCCAGGCCAAAAATCGACTTTTGTTCGGAAGCCCATTTGCACAAGGACAGCGATAAAGCCGATTATGACGACGAAGACGGGTAAGTAGAAGACCCATGCGTGTCGCACTATTAACCCCGCGAGCCAATCAATCATCTGCTCATGATACTTTCTGCAAAGAAATTGTTCTTTTGACTATCGTCCAAGTAATCCCCCCAGAATATCTCCCGCAACGCCGCCGGCGCTGCCGCGGTCGCCGCCGGGGGCGTGTTTGAGGATTTCTTCGGCGAGGATCATGACGGGCATCGTTTGCAGCCAGACGCGGCCGGGGCCGGTGAGGGTGGCGAGGAAGAGGCCGTCGCCGCCGAAGATGATGTTGCGCATGCCTTTGATGCGGGTGATGCCGAACTGGACGGATTGCTCCTGCATGCCGACGTGGCCGACGTGGGCCAGCAGCTGTTCGCCGGGCTGCAATAACTTTTCCACGACTTCGCCGGAGAGGTCTAAGAATACCCAGCCGGGGCCAGTGACTTTCTGGAGGATGAAGCCTTCGCCGCCGAAGAAGCCGCTGCCGATCTGCTGGCGGAAGAAGATGTCAAGCTGGACGCTGGACTCGCCGCAGAGGAACGTTTCCTTGCGGCAGATCAAGACTTCGCCGGGAGCCAATTGGCGTGCGATGATGGTGCCGGGAAAGCGTGGACAGAACGCGACCAAGCCGGGATGGCCGGTGTTAGAGGCGTACTGAGTCAGGAACAGGGAGCCGCCCGACATTGAGCGCATGAGGCCCTTGAGTACGCCGCCGCCGGTGTTGGTGTTCATGCCGATGCCGTTGGACATCCAGGCCATCTGATGGGTCTGGCTGTAGACCATTTCGCCCGGCTGCAAGAGGATCTCCAGAGACTGGAGAGTAGTGCCCATAATTTGATGCTGCATTGGGAAACTCCTACGAAAGGCGAGAAAAAGAAACCGCCTCGCGTTCTTGGGCAGGACTTGCTTGGGAACGGAGGCGGGTTCGAGGGAAATCGTATTGGCGCGGAGTGTGATTACTTCTTCTTTTTCAGGATCGGCAGGCCCGTCAGCGAGTTCTCAGAGACTTCATAACCTTCGGGAAGCGCGTCTACCGAACCATCCTTGACTTCCTTGGCGAAGAAATAGAGTTTGGTGGTGCCATTCGCCGCGGCGCGGGAATGCAGGAAATATTCGGTCCCGTTTTTCTTGCTCTTAACGCTAAACGCCATGTTCATGTCCCCTTGTTGTCTTTGCTTTTAAGTTTATTGGTGTGCTGCGATGTCGAATGGAATTGCGTAACGGCGCGTCGCTCTCGTCGATGGCCGGCGACGACGCTGAACTGGTGTTTCTGCAATATTCCTCGATTTTCCTTCCAGCAAACGACAACTTAATTTTCTCTTTACCAGGCAGACTTATTCGACTTTCCCATCAGGTTGTTCCAGGGAAGCCGATCGATCACTGCGTCGAACTTCAAGTCGCCGCTAATGAGCCGCGCCGCAGTCCGCGTGCTGTTCGGGCGCTTGACGCCCATCTTGTAGCAGACTGAGGGAAACTGGTAGAAAAACCGCGCGATCTTGCCCGAAGCGTCGTGGCTGGCGGCGAATTCATCCGCCAGAATTTGCGTCCAGCGCGCCGATGTTCCAGCGGCGATGGTCTGTCCCGCGAGCGCGCCGCTGCGGCAGGCGTAGGAGATACCGTCGCCGAACAGAGGGTTCACCATCCCCGCCGCGTCGCCGGCCAGCAGGAGGCGGCCGTTCCAAGCTTCCACGGGCTCGGAGCCGTTCCAGAGGGGCAGGGGATGCCCGTGATATTCGATCTCTTTGGGATCGTAGGGGACGTCCAAAGCGTCCAGATATCCCGTGACCCAGCGCGCGAGTTCGTCCTTGCGCGCTTCGCCCCGGCCGTCGTCGCTGCGCGCGCCGAACATCCCGGCGCCGACCGAGAGATGCGCGGCTTTGGGAAACACCCAGCCGTAGCCCTTGCGCACGGCGTATTCCAAATGTCCGATCTCAGGCCGAAGCGTCTCATGTCCGACGCCCCATTCATGCGGGATCTCGGCTTCCAAAGCGATCGCCAGCAGCCGCGTCTTGCGCAGATCCGCGCAGCGCGCGATCGGGCCGTTGGCGCCGTCGCCGCCGACTACGTGATTGGCGAAGTACACATCTCCATTGGCTGTTGTCACCCGAACTCGGTTCTCGCCATCCGGCTCGACGGAGCGCACAGACAAACCGTCGCGCAGTTCCGCGCCTGCGGCGACGGCGCGTTCGGTGAGCGCATTGTCGAAGACGCTGCGCTGCACCATCCAGAGGCTCATGGGCGGCTGGTCAGGATCAGGATTGATGGCGGCCAGATGGGGATCGGCGAAGTTCCAGGTGTGGCGCAGGTGGGTCACCGTAGCTTCGACAAACGCCTCGGGGACAAGCTTGGGAAGATCGGCTTCGACGGTGAGGGGGACGCCGCCGCCGCAGGTCTTGTAGCGCGGCAGAGTGCGCTTTTCGATTATCAGGGTCTTGCGTCCGGCGGTCGCCGTTTCATAGGCGGCGCAAGCGCCGGCCGGACCGGCGCCGCAGACGATCACATCATAGTCACGATTCATATCGGACTATTATACCACGAGGGGCGTGTGGCTATAAAACGCAGCTGCCGAGATATTCGGTCCGCAGGTATGAAAGCCACGTCGGCGTTTGCATCGCGGGTATGAAACCCACGTCTGGGAGCGCAAGGCGCTAACCGTCCGTGCCGGACGGACCTGAATGAAAACCATTCGTCGATAGCCTAGTTTGTCGGCCCGGCACGGGGCGTTAGCGGCTCCTGCCGCTCCCAGACGTGGGTTTTACACCCGCGGTTCCTAACGGGCGTGGGTTTCATACCCGCGATTCCTAAAGGTTGTATATTGAAGCCGCCTCACACAAACTTCAAGTTCTCATACCGTCCACCCAGCACGACTTCGCTATTGGCGCCCAGCCAGCGGTCGAGCAGCGTGGCGTAGACACTTCGGAAGTCGGTGGTGAATTTGAGGTCGCCGGCGTCCAGGTTTGTCAGGCTCGGGTAGTCGCCGTAGAGTCCGCCTTTGACGGAGCCGCCGAGGACGAACATTTCAGAAGCCGTTCCGTGATCGGTGCCGCCGCCGGCGTTTTCGTGGACGCGCCGTCCGAACTCGGAGAAGGCGACGGTGAGGACGCGGTCGGAGGCGCCCATCTGATCCATATCGCTTTGGAATGCGGTAAGACCATCGGAGACGTCCTGAAGCAGTTGTGGCTGGCGGCGGGCCTGGCCGCTGTGGGTATCGAAGCCGCTGGTGGAGATGTAGAACACGCGAGTGCCCAAGTTCGCGGCGATCAGCTGCGCGATTTCCTGAAGCCCTGTGCCGAACGCGCCTTTGGGATAGGCGACGGTCGAATGGTACTTGCCGATCCCTGCCCGAATCTTATCGGCGCTGTCGTAGGTTTCCTGTCCGACTTGCCGGATAAAGTCGCCGTGCGGCGTGGCGGCGGAGCTGGCGGTCTGAATACGGCGCAGAACGGCGCTGCGCTCGTCGCCCTCGGCGTTGCGCGGGAAGGCGAAACCGAAGTTCGCGAGGCCCTGAATGGTGGGAACGGCGGCGTGAGCGCTCTGGAACGCCTCCGACGCCTCATTGCCGATGTTGATGCCCGTCAGCGCCGACGCGCGGCCCTGTCGCACGGCGTCCAGATACTTGCCGACCCAGCCTTCGGCCTCGATCTTGTCCGGGTTCGCCGTCTGCCAGATTTCCATGGATCGGAAATGGCTGCGGTTCGGGTTGGGATAGCCCACGCCCTGGACAATCGCGAGCTTGCCTTTGTCATAGAGGCCTTTGAGGCCGGTCATTGCGGGGTTTAGGCCGATGGAGTCGTTCAGACGCAGCACCTGAGTGTCCGGGATCGCGAGTGTCGGGCGGTTACGCTTGTAGGCGTCATTGGAGTATGGAATGACGGTGTTGATGCCGTCGTTGCCGCCGGTGAGCTGCACCACGACCAGCGTGCGCGCGCCGGCGCCGCCGGGAGCGCGGCCTTCCAGGGCGTCCTGCGCCCAGACCATCTTCGCAAGCCACGGCGGAACGGCGAGGCCGACCGCGACGGTGGTGGCGCCGCGCGTCAAAAATTCTCTGCGGGAGACTGACATGGATCGTTTTCCTTTGCGTTCATCGCGGTCCGTAAACAAAGTTGTGTGCCTTTGCTGGCATTGATGGGTTTCGGCCCCCGTCCCCATCCTGGGGAGTAGTACGCATTCGACGCAATCTGGTTCCCCAGGATGGGGCGGAGGGGCCGAAACCAAGGGACAAGAGATCAAGTTCACACAGTGCTTAGCACACTTGATATTCGGGCGTTCCCATGATCAATGGGATTAAACTGAGCATTCTGCCGTCGCTGCCGGTGGCTTCACCGCCCTGAGCGAGCGCTCGGCGGCGAGCGCGCCGAGCGGCGACGCCGCCCCCGCCCGTGGCGGCGGTCAAAACGCCTCCGGCTGGCGGGGAGGCGACGGGCGCTTCGGAAGCGTAGGCGATCAGGGTCTGACGCGTTTCCGTTCCGAGGGGCAGGGGGCCGAGGGCTTCGGCAAGATAGTCGGTCCAGGCCGCTTGCAGGGTCAAGGAACGCTGTTGCGCGAGCTCGGCGACTTGCGGCGCCATGTACCGAAAGAGGACCTGCGAGCGTGTCAAGCGGTCTCCGAAGGCGACGCGGTTTTGCAGGGTCGTGGTGTTGATCCAGGCTTCGTTGCCGTCCCAGCCCTTGACGCTCGGCGGCGCCAGAAGATCCTGGCCCATGGAGCGCATGGCGAGCGTCAGGCCCGCGAGACGGTTGACCTGCAGTGATTTCCGGCGCTGCGCGGGTGTGACGGTTGTTGTCGCGCCGGGCGCGGCGGCGGCGATATCATCGGTCAGACTGATGTCCGACGGCTTGATCAGAAACGCCGGCTCCAGCTCCAGCATTTTTACCGTGCCGATCACAAACTGCGCTGGGCTTTTGATTAGCGCGTAACGCGCTTTGGGTGAATAAAACGCCTTCGAGCGCAAAATCTGGCTGACGACGGCTTTGATGTCATAGCCGGAGCTGTAATATGTGTTCACCAGAGCATTCACGACCGACGGTTCGGGGTCGGTGTAAGCGAAGTAGGAGAACAGCTGCGTGCAGAGCCGCTTGGCCGTAGCCGGATGCGCGCAAAGAATGTCGACGATGTCATCGCCGTTCCAGTTGCCTGTCTTGCCCATGAAAGTCTTGGGATCGTTATCGTGTCGCGGTGGGAAGAAGGCGAAGCCGCCGCCGCGTGTGTTCCAGCCGGAAAAAGCGCGCGCCGCCGCTTTGACATCGTCCTCGGTATAGTTGCCGATGCCGCAGGTGAACAACTCCATTAGCTCACGGGCGTAATTTTCGTTCGGATGCGCCTTGAAATTTTGATTGCCGTTCAAATATCGGAGCATTGCCGGATCGCGGGAAACGGCGAGGGTGAGCGTTCGGAAATTGCCGAGCGCATGCTCGCGGAATGTGCGATTTTGCACCAGCATATCGTCGCCGTCGCCGGTGAGTTTGGTGGCGAAGTGTCCGTGCCAGAAAAGGGTCATCTTCTCCACGAGTGGGTTCGGCGTGGCGAGCATCTTCTGCGTCCACCACATCTTGACGACCTGCACGGGCATCTTCCCGTTCTTCCGTTCGGGAACCAGAGAGGCCAGACGGGCGATTAAATCATCGTCCTGCATCGTATCCGGGGTCTTTTCCGGATGGAGCAGGGCGCTGGTGGTACTTTCGATCCCGCGCTGCGCGGCGGCGGCAATTTCCTTGGGACCGGCGCCGAATCCGGCGCGGCGAAGCAAGTGCGCTGTATCCAGGTATGTCTGATCGGTAGTCATAAATTGTCCTCGCGGCGAGGCGGCTCCCTCGCATTTGGCTGCTGTCAGGTGTAGACGCAGGCAATTCGGGAATGTTCGGCCTGCGGGTATACTCATCTCAAATATTTCGTCGTGAAGAATTTTGAATTAAGGGATAGATCATGGACACTTTGACGATGGCGCCGACGCCGAAAAATCCGTCTTCGGAAAGCATCCGCCAGGAAGTTGACCTTTCGATTCGCGTTCGTTCGATCGATCCGACGCTGGATCTGGTCGCCGAAATCGATCGTCTGCGCAAAGACATGAATGCCGTCATCCTGGCGCACTACTACCAGGACGCGGAGATCCAGGACCTCGCCGACCATGTCGGCGATAGCCTCGCCCTCGCCCAGGCCGCCGCGAAGACCGAAGCAGAAGTCATCGTGTTTTGCGGCGTCCACTTCATGGCCGAAACGGCGAAAATCTTAAATCCCAATAAATTGGTGCTGCTGCCCGACATGGACGCAGGCTGCTCGCTCGCGGACCGCTGTCCGGCCGATCTCTATGCAGAGTGGCTGAAGCAGTACCCGGGACACACGGTCATCAATTACGTCAACTCCTCGGCGGGCGTAAAAGCGCTGTCGGACATCATCGTGACATCGTCCAACGCCGTGGATATCGTCAAGCAGCTTCCTGCCGACGTCCCGATTGTCTTCGGCCCTGACCGGCACCTGGGGCGCTGGGTGGAGAAGCAGACGGGGCGCTCGATGGTGCTCTGGCCGGGCTTCTGTATCGTCCACGAACAGTTCAGCGCGCGCAAGCTGGCCGCCCTGAAGGTCCATTACCCGGACGCCGCGTTGATCGCGCACCCCGAGTGCGAGGACGCGGTGCTGGAACAGGCGGACTTCATTGGCTCGACGCTGGCGCTCCTCAAGTATGTCCAGACGCATCCCGAGCAGAAGCAGTTCATTGTCGCCACCGAAGTCGGAATTCTCCACCAGATGAAGATCAGCCGGCCCGACGCCGAGTTCATCTGCTCGCCGCCCAACTCGGGCTGCGACTGCGCGAACTGTCCGTACATGCGGCTCAATACACTGGAGAAGCTTTATCTATGCATGCGCGATCGCAGTCCGGAGATCACCATGGACGAAGAAACGCGTGTCCGCGCCCTGCGTCCCGTCCAGCGGATGCTGGATATGAGCAAGTCACTCACTCCCGTACAGCAGAAGGGCGACTAATTCCTTGACCCAGCCATTCCTCGGGGCGCACATGCCCACTGCCGGGGGCGTCCAAAACGCCCTCACATCCGGTCACGCCATCGGCTGCGAAGCCGTCCAGATCTTCACCGCCAGCCCGCGGCAGTGGAAAGCCAACCCGATCAGCGACGAAACGATTGCGAAGTTCCGGGTGGCGCTGGATGCAAGCGGCTGCCGGCAGACGATCGCGCACGATTCCTATCTGATCAATCTGGCCGCCGCTCCAGGGAGCGAGATCATCGCGAAATCCCGCGCCGCCTTCCGGGGCGAGCTGGAGCGCGCGGAGGCTCTCGGGCTGGACTTTCTCGTCAGCCACCCCGGCGCCCATGTCGGCGACGGTGAGGAAACGGGCATTGCGCGCCTGATCGAAAGCCTGGACATCATTCACGCTGAGACCGAGGGCTACAAAGTCCGCACGGCGCTGGAGACAACAGCCGGGCAGGGGACCTATCTCGGCGGACGGTTCGAGCACCTCGCCCAGATCATCAACGGCGTGAAGAACCCCGAGCGCCTTTGTGTCTGTCTCGACACGTGTCATATCTTCGCCGCCGGTTACGACATTCGCGACACACAAGCTTATGAAGAGACGATTGGGTTATTTCACGAGATCATCGGGATCGACCAGCTCAAGGTTATCCATGCGAACGATTCGCTGAAGAAGTTCGGCAGCCACGCGGACCGCCACGCGCATATCGGCGAAGGCGAAATCGGCCTCACGGCTTTCCATCTCCTGGTAAACGATCCCCGCATGCACGAAAAGGCGATCATCGTGGAGACGCCCGACGCCGAAACCATGCATGAAGTCAACGTCAAGCGCCTGCGCGATCTGATCGGCGCCAACGCTCCTGTTTTGGCCGCGCCCGTGCTGGCGCTCTAACGGCTGCAACTTTTTATCGCGTCCCGTGTCTCATTGATCGAACGATGGATGAGGAGACTGAACATGGAACATGGTATTTTTGCGTGGATCATTGCGGGCGGTATCGGGCTGATCTTGACGTGTGCGCTGCTCGCGCTTGCCACGACGATCTTTCAGATCGTGGAGATTGTCGATGTCGTACGGCGTGATTTCAACGACGACAATATGAAGATCGTGTGGCTGCTCGTCATCATCTTCACGCACTTTATTGGGGCGCTGGTTTACTACTTCGTCGGAAAGAGCCAGGGGACGCTGCGCGCGTAGCGTCCCTTCTTCCAAATCCACGCAGGAATACGCCGTCCCCCGTCGTAAGTTAATGACGTGGACAAGCAGAGTGACGCGTCCGATGTCGCGATAACCGAATTACCTCGTCAGGAAGTGCAGCGCGCCCTGCGATTGTGGACTTGGGAGGGCAGCGCCGCCACCATTTGGGGTACGTTTTGCGGCGGAGCGTTCCAGACCGGATTCGCGCTCTATTTAGGGTGCAGTGAATTCATTATCGGGGCGCTCGCCGCGATTCCGGCCTTCGCGGGTCTTCTCCAGCTATTCTCCTCCTATTACGCGCAGCGCTACGGAAATCGCAAGCAGATCGTGATCTGGTCGGGCGTCCTCGGCCGCCTTCTCTGGCTGCCGATGCTGCTGATCCCATTTGTGCTGCCCAAGTCTCTCTGGGTGGGCGTCTTTCTCCTCCTCACCGTTCTCTCCAGCGCACTGCTCAATATTGGCGGTCCGCTGTGGACGGCGTGGATCTCCGATCTTGTCCCCAAAGATTATCGGGGCCGATATTTCGGCCGGCGCAATATGTACGCCGGCTTTGTGGGCATGGTCGCGAGTATCCTGGGCGGTCTGTTCATCGACCATGCGACGAAGCAGGCGACGATGTCGCAGCCGCTCGCATTCGGCGCGCTGTTCGGCGTGGCGGGCGTCTTCGCGCTATGCTCGTTCTTTCTAGGATCTCGCAGTCCCGATGTGGCCCCCTCCGTAAGCGCCGCCGGCGCCAGCGCGCCTGGCCCGAAGGCGGCGCTGCGCTATTACTCCGCTCCATTTCGCGACCGTAACTTCCGCAGGATCATGCTTTACAATGCGATCCTTGCGGCGGCGACAGGGATCGCCGGACAGTTCTTCACCGTCTATCAGATCAAGTATCTCCATTTCGACTACACGGTCATGCAGCTTCTCGGCGCCGTCGCCAGCATCGCGGGCCTCGGGGTGATGCCGCTGTGGGGGTATCTGGCCGACAAATATGGAAACAAGCCCATTCTGGCCATCTGCAACGTCCTGGTGATCATCGCTCCGTTCCTATGGCTTGTGACCGTTCCGGACAGTTTTCCCGGACTTTGGACCGTGACCCACGGCGGACACGTCATCGTCTCGTTCTCCAAGATCGATATCTGTGTTCTGAACCTGATCGCCGGGGCGTCGTGGGCGGGCGTGGGACTGACGCAGTTCAATATGATGATCGGCCTGGCGCCCCCGGAGCAGCGGACAGTTTATGTGAGCGCCGTCAGCGCGACGACCGGCATTATCGGCGGCATTGCCCCGCTTCTCGGCGGCGCCATGATTACCGCGATGGCTGAAACGCATTTTCCCGCGACCGGCATGGTGCGAAACTCATACCACATCGTGTTCCTTGCCTCCGCGCTGTTCCGCGCGGTGGCGCTGCTTCTGCTCCAGCCGATCCGCGAGGAAGGCAGCAATTCGACGCGCTATGTGATCGACCAGCTGCGCGCAACCAAGCCGATTGCGTCGTTCCGGAATATCAGCCGGCTTTCCAAAGGCAGCGTGGCGTCGCGGCAGGCGGCGGCGGAGCAGCTTGCAACGATCCGTACACCCGTCGCGGTAGAGGAGCTGGTGCGCGCTCTGGACGATGTTTCCCTGCGCGTGCGCGAGGAGGCAGCGAGAGCGCTGGGGGAGATTGGGGACGAGCGCGCCGTCACGCCTCTGGTCGTCAAACTGACCGACCCCTCATCAGGGATTACGAATGCTGCAGCGACGGCGCTGGGGAAGATTGGAAGTTCCCACGCGCTTCCATCGCTGGCTGCCGCCGCTCAGCTTGGCCCGCTCTCCCGACAGCTAGCCGCGCTGGAAGCGCTGGGGCGAATTGACGACGACCGCGTGTCTGGGCTTCTGATCAGCCTGGCGTCCAGCAATGACGCTTCGGTCCGCTCCACGGCGATCCGCGCTTTGATCGAGCGGGAAGATCCCTCGGCTGGAAATGCAATGGCCGTAATTCTCGACCGTGAAACCGACCCGGCTACGGTCACGACGCTCGCCGACGCGCTCGGACGCGCTCGGACGCGTCGGGAGCATCGCGGCGCTTGGGCCGCTGCTGCGCGCTCTGGACCGGATTTCCACACCGATCGCTCGCCGTTCCGCAATCAACGCCGTAGGAAGCATTGTCGGCGGCCGCGACTCGCTTTACCCTTACCTGGCCCTGGAAGCCTTCGCGCGCGATGAGATCGTGAGCCGCACTCTGATGAGTACGCAGCGCCGAATGCAGCAGCGCGCGAAGCGCGGATCTTTGCCTGGAGCCGCACGCATCGCGGCGCGCGCACGGCAGGCGCTGGAAGCCTACGCGGCGGGAGATCTCTCAGCATGTCTGACAAGCATGCGCAAATTGACGGATTTAATCGAGGCGTCGGAGCGAACCGAACCGGTCCAGCGCGTGCTGCGATGGCTGGACGATCGACGGAAGGGTGGGGGAACAGCTGTCGAGAATGAGGAAATTCTGCTGGCGGTGTTTTTGGTGCGGATGGTGACGGAGTGAAGCCCTCACCCCCCCGGCCCCCTCTCCCAATTCTGGGAGAGGGGGAGTAAGAGTTTTGTAATAAGATCCTATAGATCAGTACAAAATCTTTGTCTTTATCTAGCTCCCCTTCTCCCAGAATTGGGAGAAAGGGTTGGGGATGAGGGCCAAATCGGCCCTACACGCTCAGTGTGACATCTGTCCCATTGGCGGCGAGCTTATAACCATACGCCTGCTGGAAGAAGTCTGCGGGCACATAGAGCTCGCCGTCGTTGACGTATGACGGCGCAGAGTATGTCACCGGGGTGCCGTTGACGTCGGCAGTATTCTCCGCCATTTGGAACGTGGCCGTCCATTGGCCGATCGTGGCGGCGGCGGTCTTCGTTTCGTTGTCCCAGGTAACCGTTCCGCCCAGGGCAGTGACGACTTCCTTGAGCGGGACATAAAGGACGCCGTCCTTCAAGTGGGGCTCTTCTGCAAGGGCAACGTTCTGACCGTTCAAATTGTAGCTCATGGTGGACTCCTATTTTTTGACGGTGAGGTTATTTACGACGCTTTTCACGCCCTCGGTCTTCTTCGCGTCTTCCTCTGCGGCGGCCTTTCCAGCGGCGGTGGGAACCGTGCCGGTCAGGGTTATGACGCCAGCTTTGGCGTCCGCAGTGATTTCCGCTCCGTCTAACTTAGGATCGGTCGTCACGGCGCTTTGAACCTGAGTTCCGATCAAAGCGTCGTCGCCGGCCTGTCCCGCGCTGGGATTGGAAGCCGCGCCATTCTCTCCGCCCTTTGTTCCGCAGCCCGCGAGGGCGAATACCATCACAAGGGCGGCCACGGGAAGAGCCAGCAGTGCTCGTCGCCGTAAAGTCATCTCACGCATCGTCTCTCCTTGTGTCCCGGCCGCGATGGCCGGTGTTGATCGAATGTACCCAGCCTCACCGTGGAACAAAACTCACGGCCGCAGGACATTCCCGATAATTTATTGCAGTGGATCGAAAAATTCTGCCCGGATCGTTTTCAGCCGGCCATGAGGCGTTCGGAAGATCAAGGTCGCGGCGGGTTTCCCCTGGTAATTGGACAGAATTTCGCGGGCGCGGGTAAGGCCCAGTTTCGTCATCGGCTGGCCGTCGATCTTCAGAAGCTCGTCCGCCGGCGAGATATCCGCTTTGGCGATCGGCGCTTCGGGCATCGCCGAGTCAATGAAGAAGTGTGGTTTGCCGTCAACATCCAGGCTCGACGAGAGCCCCGCGCCGGTCGTTCGCGTATTGAACGGCTTTAAGCTCCCCGTATTGCGGCCAAGATAGATCTGGCTCTTGGAATAATCGAACGTGACGGTAAAGCGCGAAAGCAGGCCCGACCCGATCGATCCCGCATTCAGCTGCGAGGCGCCGCCTTTGGTGT
This sequence comes from Capsulimonas sp., assembly GCF_039929585.1. Taxonomy (NCBI): domain Bacteria; kingdom Bacillati; phylum Armatimonadota; class Armatimonadia; order Capsulimonadales; family Capsulimonadaceae; genus Capsulimonas; species Capsulimonas sp. Next base: position 17,904 of record NZ_JBDSQY010000351.1, on the reverse strand, counting down.
CGAGCGAAAAGTCCGCCGGCACGCCGGTCAGCTTATTCCCGCCGATGGTGAAGCTGTTGATCCGAACTTGGCGGGATTCGGAAAGCCCGCCGATGCCGCCGCCCGAGGTGATCATTCCCTTCGGATACTTTTTCGCCAAACCCTTTTGCTGGACGTAGGGGCCATAAAAGCGCAGCGCCGCGACGTCGCCGGTGTCGATCAAATAGCGCGCGGGAGGCAGGTTGTCCAGCTGAGCCGTGGTGTTGGGAATATCGTCTTCCAAGGCGATCGCGATAGGATCGCCATCGGACGCCGCCGCCTGAAAAGCGCCCGGCTCGACAAACGTGAGCTTGCGATGCGCAAAATCAATACGAACGACGAAGCGCGAGAGCAGATCGTACCCAACGAACCCCGCGACAGGCTGGCCAAGAAACTGATCCAGCTCCATCGGCAGGTTCACTGCCACGGCGGTGATTTTGGTCAGCTTGACCGCGCCTGGGATTTCCAGACTGTCGATCTGCACGGGGCGCAGATCGGTCGAGCCTCCGTAACCGCGCGCCTCCAGAAATCCGCCTTGCTTCAAGCCTAGCTTCTTCGCCGCCTTTTGACTGAGCGCGATCCCGCTGGCGCCGCTATCCAGCAGCAGCATGACCGATTTGCCGTTGATGCGCACCTTGAAGCCGATCGCGCCGTCGTCGAAGACAAAGGGGATCGTCGCCGAGGTTGCTCCAGGCTTCAGGAATGTGTAGTTCTTCGATACAGTCGGCAGCGTAAAGAGTGTATCGGCCAGATCGACATTATTCTCGATCTTCGTCGCCACAATGTCCACATCGTAGCGTGCGTTGCCGTTGGTGATATGCTGCTTGCGCGGGTAAAGCACGCTGCCAATCTTCACAAAGTCCGAAAACGTCGTCACGGAAGTCACGTCGTCGTTGCTGTGCTGTTCCTTGACGATCAGAAAGCTGACCGGGTCGAAGAACAGCGTGCTGGGCTTGCCGCCTTCGGGCGACACATCGACGATGTAATTTCCCGTTCCTGTTTCCCGCGCCGGGCGCAGCGTACGCTTGCCGGGCAGCCGATCCGTGAAGGCGTAGGAGTTGGTGTCGAAGAAGACCTGATTGCGAATATCCTTGATCTCATCGCCCGTCAGAAGGCGCGTATTGCCGTTGCTGTCCCGCCGCCATGCGGTGTCGCCATCGTAGCCTTGCTTGACATTGAGAATGCCGATCTGGTCCTCTTCATACTCACGTCCGGGCTCTTCGAACATCGTCGTCAGCGCACCGATTTCGCCGCCGGTATCGATTGTTGCGTGTATCCGCGTGCTGTGGACCGCGCGCAGCGCTTCCTCGCCGCCCATCGCCTGGATATGGCGCTTCAGCACGTCATCCAGTGTCAGGGCGGTTGTCGCCGGAAGGAGTGGCGGCGTGGGAGTCGCGACGGGCGCTGCATCGGCTTTTACAGGGATGCCCTGAACTTCTTTGGTCGGCCCGGCTGAAGAGTTGGGCTCCAGTACGATCATCAGCTCGGGATAGTCAAACGTGACGTGGAAGCGGCTCAGCACGTCGCCGCCGACGCCGCCGGCAAGGTCGGACATATCGGAGACGCCGGCGCCGCTGATCGTCGCAATGGAGACATCTTGGAGCCTGACTTTGTTGATCGTCAGCGTGTGGCCGTCGGTGAGCGTTTCATTGACGGCGCCGCCGATACCGAGGCCCATGCGAGCCCGGGCGCCGGGTGTGGAGGCGGTGGCGAGGAGACCGCTCTTGCGCGCGAATTTGGTGTAAAGATGGACTGCGCCCGTATCGCCGGTGTCCACCAGGAACTTTCCTGTGTGGGTTCCGTCCACGGTCGCGGTCGCCACGGGCGTTTTGTTGAGAAGCCGGATCGCCCACTTCGTCGCGCCGGGCGCGGAGGCGAAGGGAACGGAGTAATCGGTGAGCGTCAGGACCTTCTTGTCATAATCGATCCGAACACGGAACCGGGCGAAGAGATCGTAGCCGAGGGCGCCGTCCACCTGCGCGCGGTCGTTAAGCGCTTGGGCGATCTTCGGGTCCTTGATCACGTAGACGAGCTGGCCTTTGATCCGCGCCAGCCCCGGCAGCTCGATCGTGGCTTTGGTCGCGATCCCGCTCGACGCCGATCCGCCGTAGCCGACCGCCGCCATTTCGCCTTGCGGCTTCAAACCGATGGCGTCCGCCGACTTGCCTGTGATAAAGCTCGTGCCGGCGCCGCTGTCGACCAGCAGGCGGACCGGGTGATTGTTGATGGTCGCGGCGACGACGACCTCGCCCTGATCGAATGTGAAGGGAACCTCGACCGATTTGTCCGTCGCCGACTTCAGGAACTCAAAATCCTTCGCCGAATCCGGGACTTCAAAGATCGTCGGATCGGTTTTGGAGAGACGCTCCGAAGACTTCAGTTCGGCGCGCACGGTGAAGGGAAGGCCGGCGTAGCTAATATCCAGCACGGCGGGGAGACGCTCTCCCCGGATCGCTTTATAGGAACGGATCGCCACCGTGCCGGTCACGGATCCCGTATGCGCGATGATCTTGCTGATCAAATAGGTCTTGGGGTTGAGATAGATCGTTTGCGACGTTCCGCCGGTCGGCGCGACATCGATAATAAAGGCCCCGGTCCTCGGCTCGCGCTGCCGATGCAGCGTCACCTTACCCTTTTTGGCGTCCTTGATCGGGTCGTACGATTCCAGGGAAAACGACGCCGCCGCCCGGTTCTCAGTCTGCTCCGCCCCGCGCACGACGCGCACGTTGCCCGTGCTGTCCTGCTGCCAGCTGGTCACTCCGTTGTCGGCGGTCGTCTCATGCAGCGGTCCCAGGATCATATCCACACGCATCTTATGCGGCTTCGCATGCGTTTCCTGGAGAGATCCGGTCAAACCGCCGGCGCTGATCGTGTAAGTCGTCTGCTCATCGCCGTCCGCAGTCTTGGCGCCGGGAACGATCACCGCCTTTGCGTGTTTGGCGAGAATGGACGAAAGTGATTCTTGCGAGGGGGCAGGGGCCGCGTACACCGCAGGAGCGGCGAGCGAGGCGAACAAAAGCACAGATGGCGCGATACGCGCGAGGATTGCATATTTCACGTGATTATTGTACCAGATATCTATTTAACGCCGTGCGTGGATCCGGCGGCTATGCGCGGCGTCAGCTACTCAAAGAATTCTTTCGAATACTCAACTCTACCGGTCAGTTCCGACCATCCGTTTTCGACGAGAGAAATAACCATGCAGTTCTCTTCACGAACGTCAATGGGCAATTCAATACCATGTTTTTTCGTCAGCTCATACCCGAATCTGGGATAGTATTTGGCAGGCCCCAATACGATCACAGACCGATATCCCAATTCTTTAGCAAGCCGATGGGCTTCGGCGACTAACTTGCCGCCCACTCCTTTCCCCTGAAACTCGGGCGCAACCGAAAGCGGCGCCAGAGCAAGTGACACCATCGACTGTTCCTGGTTATGGATCAAGATCTTCGTCAGCATGATATGCCCCGCGATTTCATGATCGACTTCCGCCACAAGCGATAATCGCGGGATGAAAGCGTCTGATTTTCTGAGCCGCTCCACCATGAACTGCTCTCGGTGATTGCTGTAACCCACATCTTGATATGCGGATTTTATCATTTCCGCAACAGCAGGACGATCCTCTGGGTTTTCTTGACGGATGATAACTTGCATAAAGGCCTTAATAAAAACAGCCCGCGCTTCGTATGAAGCGCGGGCTGTTCTTGAAGTAAATCCTAGCAGTCGTAGTACAGGTAGAACTCGTACGGATGGGGTCGCAGGGCGACGCCTTCCACTTCACGAACTCGCTTGTAGTCGATGTAGGTCTCGATCAGGCTCTTGGTGAACACGTCGCCCTTGAGCAGGAACTCGTGGTCGGCTTCCAGCGCGTCGAGCGACTCGGCCAGGGAGCCAGGGGTCTGCGCGATGCCGGCCTTCTCTTCAGGGGCCAGTTCGTAGATGTCCTTGTCGACTGGGGGCGGAGGCATGATCTTGTTCTGGATACCGTCGATGCCCGCCATGACCAGCGCGGAGAACAGCAGGTACGGGTTGGCCGTCGGGTCCGGAGCGCGGAACTCGACACGCTTGGCCTTGGGGTTCTGCGTGACGGGGATGCGGATCGCGGCCGAGCGGTTGCGGGCCGAGTAGACCAGGTTGATCGGGGCTTCGTAACCCGGCACCAGGCGGCGGTAGGAGTTGGTGGACGCCGCGCCGAAGGCGAGGAGCGCGTTGGCGTGCTTCAGGATACCGCCGATGTAGTAGATGGCCGTCTCGGACAGGCCGCCATAGCCCTTCTCATCGAAGAAAACGTTCGTGCCGTTCTTCCACATCGAGACGCTGGTGTGCATGCCGGAGCCGTTATCCTGGAAGATGGGCTTGGGCATGAACGTGGCGGTGTAGCCGTTCTGGGCGGCGACGTTCTTGACGATGTACTTGTGCAGAAGGAGGTGATCCGCCATCTTCACGAGCGTGTTGTACTTGAGGCCGATCTCACCCTGGCCGGCGTTGCCGACTTCGTGGTGGTGAACATCGACTTCGACGCCGGCTTCGAGAAGGGTCATAACCATCTCACCGCGCAGGTCGGAAAGGGTGTCGGACGGCGGCACGGGGAAGTAGCCTTCCTTGGTGCGCATCTTGTAGCCGAGGTTCGGCTTCTCGTCGCGTCCCGTGTTCCAGGCAGCTTCATCGGAGTCAATCGCGTAGAAACCGGTGTTCGCCGTCTGGCCGTAACGGATGTCATTGAAGACGTAGAACTCGGCTTCCGGTCCCAGGTAGACCGTATCGGCGATACCGGTGGAGGTCAGGTAAGCCTCGGCGTTCTTGGCGATGTTGCGCGGGTCGCGAGGATATTTTTCGCGGGTGATCGGATCCTCGACATCGGCGATGATCGACAGGGTGGGGATTTCGGTGAAGGGATCGATGATCGCGCTGTCCGGATCGGGGACCAGGAGCATGTCCGACTCGTCGATCGTCTGGAAGCCGCGCACGGAGGAGCCATCGAACGGCATGCCTTCGGTGAAGTTATCCTCGGTAAATCGGTGGGCCGGAAGGGTGAAGTGCTGCCAGGTGCCGGGCACGTCGACGAACTTCACGTCGACGAACTTCAATTCCTTCTCTTTGATCAGGTTCAGAACATCTTTGGCTGTTTTTGCCATCTGGGGATCATGTCTCCTTAGCTTTAGTTTTCGAACTTACACATCTTCGGAATGGACAGTGGGGATTGACGGCGGACACAAAAAAAGTCCCTGACGCGGGGCGCGACTCAAATTAGAGCATCGCGCTGGGCCGCAACAGGAACGTCGGTGTTCTCTATTTTTAGAGGGCGCCATCTCAAACTCGGTGTCAGTATACTGATCTGAGGAACGGTTTGTCAAGAGGCGCCAATTGCGTTATTCGTGTGCATGATTCTGCTATAATTACCTATCATTTATACCTGGAGCGAGACACTGTTGAAGAAACGGAACGCAATACTCATACCGGCCCTCGTTCTGGCGACCGCCTCCGCGCTCTTTGCGGCGCCGGACGCCGCGCAGATATATCAGCAGGGAGTGAAGGATTATAAAGCCGGCAATCTCGTCGCCGCACAGAGTGAGCTCAAGCAATACCTCGCCAGCAATCCTCAAAACGGTCCGGCGCACGGTCTGCTCGGTTACATCTATCTGAAAAATAACAACGCGATCGACGCCATTACGCATCTCAAGCAAGCCGTCGCCATTACTCCCAAGGATTACTCTGCCCACAACAACCTGGGCGCCGCCTATTTGTTGGCGGGACAAACGGACTCCGCCGTTTCCGAATACAAGATCGTCGTCGCCGCAGCTCCCGCGAGCGGTCAGGCGCACTTCAACCTTGGCAACGCCTACGCGAAGCTGGAGCAGTATCCGGCCGCCATCAAGGAATATCAATCGGCCATCGCGCGGCAGCCGTCGGCTCCCGCCTACATCAATCTTGGTTACGCGCTGGAAAAGACCGATCGTTTCGCTCCGGCGGCGGACGCCTACCGCAGCGCCGCGGCGATCGACCCCAAAAACTCGACGGCATGGCTGAACGCCGGGCTTCTCTATCAGCAGACCGGAGACACCGGGAAGGCGATCGGCGCGCTGCAGCGCGCCGTGGCCCTGGGGACGGAGCACAAGTATCCCGCGCACTTTGCCCTTGGCGAAGCGTACGCCGCCACCAACCGGCAGCCGGAAGCGGTTAAGGAATTTCAGGTCGCGTCGCGACTGCGACCGAAAGAGTTCGCCGCATGGTTCAACCTCGCGATCGTGCAGTCACGCAGCGGCGATCTGCTGGGCTCGATCAACGCGTACCGCAAGGCGCTGGAAGTAAAGCCCGGCGATAAAACGACGACGCTCAATTTGGCCGTTGCGCTCGGGGAAGCCGGCAAGACGGAGGAAGCGATCGCATTGCTCAATCAAGCCGCCGACGCCGCGCCGGATGAGGTGGAGCCGCATGTGGCTCTGGCGGATATTTACACGCGCCAGAGCGATTACGCAAAGGCGAAGGCCGAGCTCAAGACGGCGCTGGAGATCAAGCCAGACAATGTTGATATCAAACTGGCGCTGGCGGATCTTTATTACGCACAAAAGAACTATTTGGACGCCGTCACGCTTTACGATTCCGCTGCAAAGGCCGCGCCGCGCAATTCCATCGCCCAGAACAGCCGTGGACTGGCGCACGAGGCGCTGGGAGACTTGGTCACTGCGATCGCCGCATTCCAGGCCGCCCTCGATGCGGATCCAAAGAACGCCATCGCGCAAAATAATCTTGGGGTCGTTTATGAAAAACAAGGTAGAAATACGGTAGCGCTGGCTGCCTACCGTAAGGCCGTTCTGATCGACCCAAATCTTAAGGAAGCGCGCGAGAACGTCGCGCGCTTCGGCAAAAAATAGATCCTCACGTTCGAAACGGATGCTTCAAACCTATGTTCATGCGAACAATCGGCATCATGGCGAATGCGGGGAAAGACGCCGCGCTCGACGTCGCCAGGGCCGCCGATGAATATCTACGCGCTCGGGGGGTGTCTGTCCTTGTGCAGCACCATGTCGCGGACTACATCGGCGATTCCCAGCGTGGCCTGAGCGACAGCCATGTGACCGACGCCGACGCGGTGCTGGTCATGGGCGGGGACGGCACGATCCTGGCGACATCCCGTGAATGCGCCTCCAAGGGCACGCCGATGCTGCCTATTCATCTGGGCCGCTTCGGATTTCTTACGGAAGTCGCTCCCGACGACCTGAATATGGCGCTGGATGCGCTGCTCGACGGTGGTTTCACTGTCGACGAACGCATGATGCTGCACTGCGAGTCCCTGCGCGGTTCCGACGAAGAGGATCAAGCCTCCGCGTTCGCGCTGAACGATGTCGTGATTGCGAACGGTCCTTTGTCCCGCGTGCTGCACCTGCGTATGTCCGTCAACGGGAAGTACGTCACGACCTACGCCGCCGACGGGATCATTATCGCGACGCCTACCGGCTCCACGGCTTACTCGCTTTCCGCAGGCGGTCCGCTCGTTCATCCGAGCATGCAGACGATCCTTGTGACGCCGATCTGCCCGCATACCCTGACGGCGCGCGCATTACTTGTCCCTGAAGACGCCGAGATCACCATTGTGGTGGAGCGCGACCCGCAGGATATGGTGCGTGTGACAGTGGACGGCCAAGTCGGCTTCCCACTGCTCACCGGTGACGAGATCAAAGTCCGCCGGTCTCCCTACCCCGCGCGTCTGCTCAACGTCGGCGGCGCGGATTTTTACGACAAGCTTCAGAGCAAACTGCGCTGGGGCGAGCGGATGGTGTATTAAGGGGCCAGCGGCCCGATGATCAAAGGAACCTCGCTTGCGAGAGCAAAAGAAGCCGGCGAATAAATTCGCGCCTAGAAGTGCACAATGTGCCCCTCCGGGCACTCCAGAGAACGTTTACGAATGCGTTTTTGGAGTCCACGCAGGTGGACATCGTGCACTTCTAGGCGCGGTTTTAACCGCCGGCTATCGAAGCTTTTGCGCTATCAAATCGGCAAAACGCGTAACCGCCGGCTTCTTGTTATTCTGAACCCAGGAGTGTGAATGCTTCAGGAATTGCATATTGAAAACTTCGCCCTGATCGACCGGCTGTCGCTGACCTTCGGCGCGGGGCTGAATGTCTTGACCGGAGAAACGGGCGCCGGGAAATCTATTATCATCGACGCGCTGGGATTGGTCCTCGGCGAGCGGGCGAACGCGAACGATCTGATCCGCACGGGTGCGGATCGGTCGGTGGTGGAAGCCGTATTCGATATTTCAGGCGAACCGCCGGCCGTCCGGGAGAAGATCGCGGAACTCGGACTGGAGACCGACGACGAGGCGGTGCTGCTGATCACCCGCGAGCTGCGGCGCGGCAGCGGCAAATCGCAGTGCCGTATCAACGGACGTCTGATGCCGGTTTCGACGCTGAAAGAAGTCGGCGAAAACCTGGTCGATGTCCATGGGCAGCACGAGCACCAATCGCTTCTCGCCGCCGATCGCCATGTGGATGTTCTGGACAAATGGCTGGGCAAATCCGTGCTGGCGCTGCGTGGTGATGTCGCGAGCCGTGTGACCGAGCTGAATACGCTGCGGCGTGATCTGGAGCGTCTGCGCGGCGATGCGCGCGAGCGTACCCGCACGCTCGATCTTTACCGGTTTCAGCAGGATGAGATCGATTCGGCGAGCCTCGTCGCCGGCGAGGAAGACGATCTTGCTGCGGAGCGTACACGGATCGCCAACGCCGAAAAGCTTGCGACGGCCGCCGCCGAGGCGCACGCCTACTTGACGGGGGAAGACAGCGGCAAAGGCGCTTTGGATTTAGTGAACGCCGCTCTGGCGTCCGTCGAGCACGCGAGCGGCATGGATGAGACCCTCGCTCCCGTCGTCGAGATGATCCAGGGGGCGCTTTCTTATTTGGAGGACGGCGCCCACGAACTGCGCAGCTACCAGGAAGCGATCGAGTACGATCCGGAGCGGCTGGAGGAGATCGAGACCAGGCTTAATTTAATCCGAACGCTCAAGCGCAAATATGGGGATACTGTCGAGGAGATTCTCACTTACGGCGCCGAGCTACGCGAAAAGCTGGACCACCTGGAGAATTCCGAGGAGCGGGAAGCCGATCTGACGGCGCGGATCGAGCAGGGCGAGAAGGATCTGACAAAAGTGGCCGCGCGTCTGACCTCAGCCCGCAAAAAAGGCGCGCAGGATTTTGCCTCGAAGATCGCCGCCGAGCTGGGCGATCTGGGCATGACGGCGACAAAGTTCGAAGTCAGCATTGAACCGCAGGCGATCACGAGCAAAGGGGCCGATCATATCGAGTTCCTGCTGTCGCCTAATCCGGGCGAGCCGCTGCGTCCGCTGGCGAAGATTGCGTCGGGCGGAGAAATGTCGCGGATCATGCTGGCGATGAAGTCCGTCATCGTGCGCGAGGGTGGGATGCCGACGATGATCTTCGACGAGATCGACGTGGGTGTTGGTGGCCGCACCGGGCAGGTTCTCGGGGAAAAGCTGGAGGCGTTGGGACGGGAATCGCAGATCCTGTGCATCACGCATCTTGCGCAGATCGCGTCGCGCGCCGGCGATCATTTCTATATTGAGAAGAATGTCGCGGAGGGCCGAACCTCCGTCACCGTCGCGCCGCTTTCGTCGGAGCAGCGTGTGGACGAGATTGTCCGCATGCTGGGGGGAAGCAGAAGAACGGAAGCGGTCGTGCAGCACGCCAAAGACATGCTGACCGCCCGTTAAACGTCGTTACGAGAGGAAGAGCAAGGGAGCGCCGCTATGTTTTTTAAAAAGGATGTTCTTCTCGCCCAGGAATACCTGGGGTTTCTTCTGCTGAACATGTTCGATCTGTTTTTGACGGGGCTGATTTTCCGGCTGCATGGCGACGAAGCCAACGGGATCGCCGTCTTCATCATGGAGCATTACGGTCTGGCCGGCTTTGCAATCTATAAATTCTTGCTCGTTTTGGTTGTCGTTCTGGCGTGCGAAGGCATCTCGCTGAGCAGCATTCGCAAGTCGCGCATCATTATTACCGCCGGCTGCCTTGTCTACTTGCTCGTGGTCTTCTGGGAATGTTTCCTGATCACCACGCACCTGTACCCGAAGCCCGCCGACCCGGAAGAGATCAGTATCGGCGCTCCCGCGAACTCGCACGCCCTCGATTCACTAGACCCGAGCAAGCGTAAACACTCGATACGGCGAAACCCCAGTCACCCCGGGAACGTTCCGCAGAGCGACGGTTAGGGAATCGACCCGCGCGTCATCGGCGGTAAACGTAATCAAAACGTGCTCCGGTCCCGTTGTAATCTCCAGCGACACATTTTGCGCCGCGCATTCCGCCGCCAAGGCCGCGACGAGCCCCGGCCGTTCGTCCGTCTCCAGCAGCAGAACGCGGCGCTTTTCCGTGTTTGTTTGTGTTTCCATTTTGTATTCCTTTGTCTAATATCTAATGTCCGTGAAACAGGTGCGTGTGCGTGAATAAGAAGAAGCCGAGCACGGCGGCGGCCGCCAATCCTCCTACATAGATCATCGCAAAGACTTCCGAACGATCAAATTTAAAATATTTCGAATTTGCCAGCACGATCGCGATTCCCATTGGGAAAAGAGCCGGGATATTTCCGACTCTCGCCAGCGCCAGGATCATCGCGAGTGCAAGTAAGCCGTACATTGTAAAGAATGTCCCGCGCATGTTCAGCCGTAATCGCTCGACAATTCCGAAGAAGAACGGAATGAATAGCGCATCGCCTGGCCCGACGAATGCGATGGGGTGCAACCCTCCCACGGAGGGCATGGCGACGGACACTCTTTGCACGACTTCGGGATGCCGTGCAATCGTGTTTGCTGTGAAGCCGATATTTGTCATGACTCCCACGACGTCAATCGCCATGATCACCAGCGCGATCGGTAGGAGTAGTTTCGGTTCTTTCACGATGACCGATAACATCATTCCCAGAAACGCGAGCGCAATCGTCAATGACAGACCGACGAGGGCTTGATCTAAGAGGTACACCGCAACCGCGATATTGTGAGGCATCTCGCGATAGGGGATATGCACTACTAGGCAAAGCCACCAGATCAGCGCGCAAAGCGCTACTCCGACGACGGATTGCCGCACCGGCAGCCGCATGCCGACAATCGCCCGTGGGATCGCCATTTGCAGCAGCATAAAGGCGAGCGTGGAAATAATGACTAGCGCCGCGATTTGTAATTGGGAGAGATGCCTGGGATCGATATGAACCAGCGGCACGAGGCAATCAAAGGCGACATAGATAAGGGAAAATATCAGCGCGCGATACGGCCACGGGTTCTCTTTGACGGCGGCGAGAGTAAATCGGCGAAACCTTGGACTAGTGGTCATTCGTTCCGTAACCTCTCGTGTTTAATTCGTCTTGGGACCCGACGTGTTATTCGGAGTGAGAGTAGATCCAGGTGATGGAGATACGGGTAGACGCTTCTTAAATACATGCGTATGAGTGTAAACGAAAAAGGCTATCGTGACCGCGATAGCCAGAACGCCTGCGTAGATCATTGCAAATACTTCGGAGCGATCAAATTTAAAGTAGCGAATATTCGCCGCAATCACGGCAATTCCCATCGGCAGAAGCGCCGCGATATTGCCGATATCCGCCAGTACCGCCAGCATAGACGCCGCGAGGAGTCCGAACATTAGCCAAAATGTACCGGCCATATTCAATCGGTTCCGCTGGACGATTCCGAAAAAGAAGGCAATAAAGAGCGCATCTCCCGGGCCGACATAAGAGAGTGTATGCAATACGCCCACGGTAGGCATGGGAACCAGAAATGGCTGTATTACAGGCTGGTTTTGCTGGATTGCGTTGTTGGTGAATCCAATCGGCGTCATGGCGCCGACGACATCAATGATCATGGCGACAAGCGCTATAGGCAGCAGCATCTTGGCTTCACGAACGATCCTTGACAGCAGAATGCCAAAAAATGCCAGTGAGACCGTGAGTGTGAGGCCGCGAAGGCAGCGTCCGACGAACGGAATGGGATGGACAAACGTAATAATTGCCCAAACGGCGCCGAATACTAGCGCTCCGATCACATTTTTCTTTGCGGGCCACTCCATCGCGACGATTGTGCGCGGAACCCACAACTGCAGCAGCATGAACGCTATTGTCGATGTGGCTACCAGAACGAGCGCTGCCCAGCTGGGAATACGGGCGTAGTCAACGTGAATTTTTGGTAATACAAAATTGAAGACAAAGTAAACGGCGCCAGCAATCAAGGCTTGCTGCATCCATTTGCCCGACGGCGCGGTTGGTTCAGGCGTGGTTTGATCGATCTTTGGCTCAGTGATCATGCGCTTTTTCGCCTCTCATGATGCAATAGATCGGTGACTTCCTGGATGCTGTTGGCTTTGACGAGCAGGGCGCGGAGCGCCGAGACTCCGTTGAAGCCCTTGAAGTAGTGCGTGATCAAGCCGCGCATCTCCTTGACGGCCCGCTCCTCGCCGACGTGCGGATCGGCGGCCATGGTTGTCATATGGAACAGGGATGCAGTGATCCGCTCATCCAGGGTAGGGGGCGGCAGATGCTCGCCGGTGGTCAGGAAGTGCTTGACGTCGGCGAAGATCCAGGGGTTGCCCATTGCGGCGCGTCCGATCATGACGGCGTCGCAGCCCGTCTCCTCAAACATCCGCTTGGCGTCTTCGGCCGTCTCTACGTCGCCGTTGCCGATGACGGGGATGGTCACGATGTCCTTGACTCGGCGAATGATCGACCAGTCGGCGTGTCCGGTAAAGCCCTGGCTCGCAAAGCGCGCGTGCACGGCGATGGCGGCCGCGCCAGCGTCCTGCGCTCGCTGGGCGAACTCAATGCCGGTCAACTGCTTGGAATCCCATCCCGAGCGAATCTTCACCGTCACCGGAATTTTTACGGCGTCGACCATCGCTTTGACGACGCTCTGCGCGAGGCAAACGTCTTTGAGCAGTGTGGCCCCCGCGCCGGTTTTCGCGACCTTCGGTACCCAGCATCCCATATTCAGATCGACGATATCCGCGCCGGCGGCTTCCACAACCTGCGCCGCTTCCGCCATCATCGCCGGGTCGCCGCCGAAGAGCTGCACGGACACGGGGCGCTCGGCGTCGTTCCAGTCGAACATGCCGAACGTCTTTGCGTTCTTGTAATGGATCGCATGAGAGGAGAGCAGTTCGGTGACGACCAGACCGACGCCGTACTGCTTGCAGAGCAGGCGAAACGCATGGGAAGTGACGCCGGCCATGGGGGCGAGCACCAGCGGCGTGTCGATCGTGATCGGCCCGATCTGAAGCGGCCGCAGCGGCGATGTTTGGATCAAAGACATGATGCGATTATTATACCCGATTGCGAATGTGCGTCTAAATGGATTGATTATGTGCGTACACGAGCTGCAAGCCGTCCAGCGTCAGCAATGGATCGCTTGCGGTGATGCTCGTTCCGACTTTAGAGATCAAAACGGAGACATGGCCGCCGGTGGCGATCACGGGGCAATCAGGAGCGTTCATCTCCGCACGAAATCGGGCGACCATTCCATCTACCTGGGCGGCGTAGCCGAAGAGCATTCCCGACTGGAGCGCGTGGACGGTGTTGGCGCCGATGGCCTGTGGCGGGCGCATCATCTCCACGGCGGCAAGCTTCGCCGCATGCGAGAACAGCGCCTCGGCGGAGAGAGCGATCCCTGGGCAGATGGCGCCGCCGAGATAAACGGGCGGATCGCCTGGCCGTTCGGGGGCGGCGATCGCGTTGAACGTGGTCGCGGTGCCAAAGTCGATCACGATGCAGGGCGCTCCGAATTTATGGACGGCGGCGACGGCGTCCACCAGGCGATCGGCGCCGATGTCGGTGACGGGATGGTAATTGACCGTGATGCCGATGGGGATTTCGCCGGAGACGATCAGCGGGTTATGCTGGAAGTGGCGCTCGGCAAGGCGGCGCAGATCGACGGTTGCGCTGGGAACAACGCTTGCGATACAGATGCCGTCGATGTCGGAAAAATTGAGTTTCTCGGATTGAAACAGCGTGGTGAGAAGCGCCGCGTATTCATCGCCAGTGCGGCCGTGCTCGGTGCGAATGCGCCAATGCGTAATGAGCTGGGAGCCTTCGTAAATGCCGAAGGTGACGTTGGTGTTGCCGGCGTCGATAACAAGAAGCATGCGGACATTATACCGCCACTGCCTCGCGTCGCATTAAGAACCGACGGTCGTGTCGCGCAGAAACATTTCGGTGACGTAGAACTGGCCGATAGGATCGACGTAGACGCCGACGCCGACCTTCTGATAGCGAGGCTCCAAAATATTAGCGCGATGTCCGGGACTATCCATCAGCGCCTTGTGGCTGTATTTGACGTCGAAATCTTTGGTGTAGACGCTGCAATAGTAGATGTTTTCGCCAACGAGCATCGACTCTGGCTGTACGCCGCCGATATTTTTCAGATCTTCGACGTAACGCAGGGTCGGGGTGCGTGGCGCAGGGGCCGGAGAATGATGGCTGAAGTAATCTCGCTCCGCCATGTCGCGGGAGTGAAGGCGCGCGGTGTCCATCAGCACCGGGTCAAGCGCAAGCGCGCCCAATCCATGTTTGGCGCGGTCGATGTTGATCAATCGGATAAACTCGGCTTCGCGGGAATTAGGGGTATCGGACGAGGCGGCCTTCGTCAGCATCTTGAGGGACGCCTTGGGCGCAGCGAATCCCGCTGGAGCAAATGCTCCCACGGCTAAGACAAACGATAACGCCAGCACAATGCCTTTCCTGTCCATCTCATCACCCTTTCTTTCCATCGCCTGATAATGAAATTATCGGGACGGGAAAGGCGGGGGTGGAGTGACACGTAAGAAAACCGGTGTTTCTACCAGGCGGCGTTTTGTTATCGGGAAGATTGCAGGAGATGATTGAGGATACCGACAGCGCAGTCGATCTCATCGCGCGTGATGACGAGCGGTGGGACAAACTCGATCACGCTGCCGTCGCCGGCGGGCAGAACGATCAGGCCCGAGTGCAGCGCGCGCGTCACGAGATCTAGAGAATCGGCAGTGGAGAAGAATTTGAGGCCGAGCATCAGGCCCCGCCCGCGCACTTCCGCAATTCGGTTTGGATAACTCGTTTGGAGTGCTTGTAGCTGCTGCGTGAAATACGCGCCCATTTCCCGGGCGCGCATGGGAAGGTTCTCACGCGCCATCACGTCCGTCGCAGCGAGGGCGGCGGCGCAGGCGAGGGGATTGCCCAAAAACGTGCTGGTATGGAGCGCTTCACCCGTGGAAATGGGCCAGGCGGACATAACGTCGCGTCCGGCGACGCACGCCGAGATCGGCAACCCTCCCCCCATCGCCTTGCCGATACAGAGAACATCTGGGATGACCTCTTCGTGCTCGCAGGCAAACCAATCGCCGGTCCGTCCCCAGCCCGTGAAAATCTCATCGAAGATCAGCAGCGCGCCATGCGCGGTGCAAAGTTCGCGCAGGCCAGCCAGCCAGCCGTCGGGCGGGACAACGATGCCTCCGCGTCCCTGGATCGGCTCAACCAGCACGGCGCCGATTTCATGGGACGCAAGCGCGGCCTCAATTTGCTCTCGCGAGCATCCGTAGGGTCGATGGGTGGTAAAGGCGCCGAGCTGTGCCCGGAACGGGGCTTTGAAGTCGTCCCGGAACGTTGCATCAAGCGCGCCGTAAGAGAGGCCGTGGTATCCGCCTTCGAAGGCGAGAACGCCTCGCCTCTTTGTCGCCAGCGCCGCCGTTTTGAGCGCCGCTTCAATGGCGTCGCCGCCGTTGAGCCCTAAGATCACCTGGGCGCTTGGAAGAGGGACGCGCTGGGCAATGCGTTCACAGAGGGAGACTTTGACGTCCGACGGATGAACATCGCCCATGCCGTGGATCAGACGCGTGGCTTGATGCTGGATCGCGGCGACCACCTCCGGATGGCTGTGGCCGACACCGGCAACGCCGAAAGCTGCGGTGAGGTCGAGAAAGACATTGCCATCCACATCGGTGACCCAGCATGCCGAGGCGCTTTCCCAAAAGACGGGGAAGTCGTTGGCGAGGTAGGTGACGTTGGGGCTTTCGGAGCGGCGCAGGCGCGCGGCGAGATCCCGGGATTTGGGCCCGGGAATAGGCGTCAGCAGGCGAGGGGAGGTCACGCGCGGTCGGTTTCCACCTGAAGGCGGATCTCGCGTAGGACGCTCGCCACACGCTCACACTCGACATCGGATCCGGCGAAGACGATCGCGCGTCCGGTGGAGTCGATCTCGCGCGCCAGCGCCTCGGCTTTCTCCAGCGTGCAGGCCGTCGCCTTTTGCAGCTGCACTTCGACATCCTCGAACGAATGCCAATCGTCATCGTAAACAATGACGACGTGCGGCTTATCCGTTTCCGGCGGGCTGTGCTGCGTCTGCTCGTTCGGGCTCTCGGTAATCTCTTCCGCCGGCTTGGTGGCCGGCATCAGATCAATGCGTTGGGACATACAAAACTCTCCAAAATGCGCGGCGGCGAATCGCGCCGCCCGACGAGAAAAAGACGAAGATATGCGTCCATTATACCCGCATGAGGCGCTCGTGGTAACCGGTGAAATTACAGGCTCCGCGCGGCGTCCGGACTTGACATCGCACGGACCCAGCGTGTATCCTATCTGCTGAACGCTTCCTTGGCGTTGGAGGTTTCTTGCCAATGTCGTTATCCACCGCCTCTCCGCTGAAAGTCGTCATTTTAGGGTGTGGCCGTGTCGGCTCCACACTCGCCAAACAGCTGTCTCAGGAAGGCCATCACGTCACGGTGATCGATCTCACCAGTGACTCGTTTCGTCGTCTGGGAACGAAGTTCAAAGGCCAGCGCGTTGTCGGGACCGGTCTTGACCGGGACACCATGGACAAGGCGGGCATCGCGAAGGCGGATGTCTTTATCGCCGTGACCCAGGGTGACAATACGAATATTATGGCCGCGCAGATTGCAAAGCAGGTCTTTGCGATCCCGCGAGTCCACGCTCGAATTTATGATCCCATCCGGTCGCAGGCGTACCGCGAAATGGGGATCATGACCCTGTGCACCACCACGATTGCGGCGGGAGTGCTGCATGCGGCCGTGCTGCAGACCGAAGAATCGATCAAATGGCAGGAACGTCTTGAGTCGTGGGACATCGATTATCCCGCGCAGATAGGTTAGCAAAAAGGCGTCACGATGTATATTATTATTGTCGGCGGTGGGAAGATCGGATACTATCTTTCCAAAAAGCTGATTGCCGAAGGTCATGAAGTCGCGCTGATGGAAAAGGACCGCCGCCGCTATGCAATGCTCACCGAAGAGCTCGGCGATGTGGTGGTTCAAGGGGACGGTTGTGAAGTGCGTCTGATGGCCGAAGCCGGCTTCGGCCGCGCCGACGTGGTTGTCGCTGTCACCGGAGACGATGAAGACAACCTTGTCATCTGCCAGATGGCGAAAAAGAAGTTCACCACGCCGCGCACCGTCGCCCGCGTCAACAATCCCGCCAATCAGCAGCTTTTCCAGCAGCTCGGCATCGACACCACGGTCTCCAGCACGCAGATTATCTTTAATCTCTTAGAGCAGCAGATCGAAACCGGCGAAGTCATCCCGCTGGGCGCATTAAAAAACGGCAACATCGAAGTTGTCGCAATCACTGTCTCCGAGCGCTCTCCCGTACTGGGCCGCACGATCAGCGAACTACCGCTCGATAAGAACGCGCTCATCATCTCCATCGTGCGTAACGACAACGCGCTGCTGCCGCAGGGCGATACCCGCTTCGAAAACGACGACACCGTCATTGTGATGGTCCACGCCGATGACGAACAGCAATTGCGCGACATTTTTGGGGAAGTGCACGACTGAGACCGCGCGGCCCTCACCCCCCGGCCCCCTCTCCCAATTCTGGGAGAGGGGGAGTCGGAATAGGATTGGTATT